>MIBM01000384.1:0-5146 GCA_001830645.1 Spirochaetes bacterium RIFOXYC1_FULL_54_7 | reverse complement strand
TCACCTTCGTATTTGTCGATGGTACCCTTCAGGTCCAGGATGATATCGCTCATGCTGGACAGGTACTGATTCAGAAGGCGTACCAGATCCTCGGGGGTGAGTTTTTCTGAAATGGTCGAGAAGCCCTTGATATCGGTAAAAACCGCAGTCATGTGTTTCTTGGCCCCCCCCAGTTTCAGGGACTCTGGATTGCTGATGATCTCGCGGATGACCTCTGAAGACAGATAATGGGAGAATGCGTTGCGGATGAAACCCTTCTCCCGCTCGGTCCTCAGGAACGAGACGATGGTGGAAGCCAGGAAGGTAGAAAAACAGGCAAGGATGGGCACTACCGGATGAATGAACAGGCCAGTGTATACAAATGATAAGACGAAGGCGACTGCCAGCACTATGGTGACGGCAAAACCGATGCCAATCTCCAGGCCTGGTTTCCGGTCCATGATGACCATCGACAACCCGAAAGCCACTGCAACCGCGATCAGGGCAGAAACCCACCATGGCGCATCATCAAGGAAAGATTGCTGGAGTATGGTGTTGAATACCGCCGCATGGGTTCCCACATTGACGTATTCACCATCAAAGGGGTTTACACCTATATCAGTGGTCCCCGTGGCTATGAAGCCCACAATGATGAAGGCATCCGCCAGCTCCTTTGCCAGACGGTCCCTCTGGAATCGGAGATTGGCCAGGATGTTCCTGGTGCTATCGAAATATGCAGGGGCGTCTTCAAGAATCATGGTGTACTGGTTGCGGGCACCTGGTTCCAGATCTTTCATAGCCAGTAGTTCTTCCACCTGGGCAACTATGGTGTCTTCAGGCCGGGTGGCAAAGAAACGTTCTGCTTCTTCCACGGCCATCTGCCGGTATTCCCTCAGTTCGGCCATGGCAGTGTCGGGTATCTCTGTATCACCGTCCAGCCAGGAGCGGCGCATGGACTGGAGTTCACTGAACAGCGTAGCCAGGGGATAACTGCCATCGTAGGCATCCAGGTAGCCCCAGTCATCCCTGATACGGAGGTTGTGGGCCAGGTCTTCAAACAGCTGTTCATGGTGCAGGAACTCGGTAAAGGATATATGGCGGAAACTTGATATATAATCCTTATGCGGCCAGTTGATGAGCATCCTCCCATCCTCTGCCCTGGGTATCCTGATGTCGACAGTTCCCCCGCCAGGCACTTGGGCCCCTTCCAGGATGAAGGACGTCCTGCTTGCCTTTACCGTTGGTTTCCCCAGAATATCCAGGAGGGGAGCCAGCACCAGCTGGGCAAACTTCCTGTCCCCGTATCGATAGAAGAGCTCGATCCGGCGTCGCACGCCATCGGGATCCACATAGACGTTCGGAAAGCCTGCTCCGGCGGCACGGCTTAGTACAGGAATAATGGTTGGCAGTATATCGGCAGCTGTGGGGTAGCGCGCCTCCACACCTGCCTCCACCGGAATGCCTGCAAGCTCCATCGCGGTGCTACGTATCTGTGGATCATTGCCTTTTACCTCTTCCTTGCGCATGTTGACGGTAAAGAAGGCCGATCCGTACAGACGGGCCGCCTGGCCCAGCCTGGTGTCGTTGTCTGCGGCTACCTTGCCCACTTCACCTAGCAGCTCGCTCTTCATGGCATCCATGGAGGCCACCAGGTCATCAGCATACTCTGCGGCGTCGTCAAGGGGAATCTGCCCCTGGGCAACAGCTGAAAAGAGGTCACGGACATTCCCGGCAGCCATTCCGAATCCTTCCTCGAAGGCTTCAGGGATATCCTCCTCGAGATACCGGGCATCAATACCCCGTGGACTGCGGTCTACATATTCAATATCGAATACGACCGCCCGGGCACCGAATTCGCCCATGGTCACCAGACCCTCAGCCACAAGATCCCTGCCGACAGGCCAGGATCCGATCTCGGCTATGGCGGCATCATCAAAGTCAGCCAGCAGGATGGATTTGTGCTCCTGTGGTTCCTTCCTGAATCCCAACATCAGATCGTACATCTTCCAGTCTACAGTAGCGGTCAATCCGGTAAGGGCAAGGAACACCGCTACACCCGAAACTATGGCCGGCACAAGGAACAACCTTTTTTTATCCTTCATTTCCGCTCCTGTCATCCAGCAAAGGAAAATTTGCATGAATAAAACCATCCAGCATTGATACTCAACTATAAGCGCAGTATAGTAGAATTGCGAGTGCTTTACTGTCGTAAGTGAAAAAAACGGAGGTGCATAGTGACAGTGTTGAGGCGAACCATTTCGTTCGCATTCATGCTCATGCTGGGATCCTTGGCCTTTTCCCAGTCCAACCAGGTTATCGATTCCTTGTTGGCACAAAAAGAAGCAGCCGGTGCTGAATCGGCCTATCTGCTCCTTGTCGGAGGCACCTGGGTAGCCGAAGGCGCAACAACCAGCGAAGCCTTTGAACTGGCCCGCCAGAAGGGCTGGCTGCCAAAAAGTGTTTCTCCGGAATCCAAGCTCAGTCTGGCTTCGTTCTCCCTGCTGGCCATGCGAAGTCTGAAAATGCGTGGTGGTGTTGGCTGGACTCTATTCCACAGCAAACGCTATGCGTACAGGGAACTGGTAGCCTTGGGCATCGCCAACGCCTCTGGCGGTCCTTCCAGGATCATTTCCGGAGAAGAGGTAGTCCGCATGGCAGGCCTGCTGGCTGGAAGCGACAGGAGGCAACAATGAGGCGTATACTGTTTCTCTTCCTCCTTTGCTCCATGATGATCAATGCTGCCTTCGGGCAATCTGTGGATGTTTCCCTGGATAGCTCGGTTTCGGCATCAAAGGTCTCGGAGAAAATGTCGATTTCCGCAACCCAGGTGGGCACCCTTTCCGCTGTCCTTCCCACAAGCTCCCGCACCAAGGTTATACTGAAGGGTGGCGCTACCCTCTCCTATACCTATTCGGGCGAGACAGGCGAAGGGACAGTATCCTATCCCTCGGAAGCCAACGAGTTTGACCTACAGGAAGCAAGCTGGAACTTCGGTTCTACCCTGCAGGAGGAAAAACTTGACATGCTGACCGTGGCACTGGGACGTATTCCGTATACCGATCCTACCGGATCCCTCTATAGCTACCGCCTTGACGGACTGTCCCTGAGTGCCACCTATGGCAGGCTGACGATACAGTCAATTCTGGGATACACCGGTTTCCTGCCCGAGTCGGACACCATACTGAACTCCACCTCGGACAGCAATTACGGTACCGAAGGCTTCCTGCCTGGCTTTGCACCGCCCCGGGCGGTCGCGGCCTTTACCCTGAAGCCACCAAGCATAGCCAGGCATGAGCTGTATGCCAGTTTCATTGCCCAGGAGGATCTCAGGGATGATGCCGATCTGGTCCAGGAATACGAGACGGTAAAAGCCTTCGATAAAAGCGGACCAGCCGACAAGGCCTATGTCGCCATCGGCTTTGCCGGGCCGCAATCATCTCCAATTGCCTATTCAGCCTATACAACCGTGCAGCTTGGCAGGGTCCTGTCCTACGTCGAGGACCAGAGTTCCCTGACAGGCTTCCGCTACCTGTATGCCCCGGTGAAGGCCTTTTCCCTCGGCGGCCAGCTGCGAATGGCCATCAACCCGCGCATCAATCTGGCTTTGCGCCTGCAGTACGGCTCCGGAGATCCTGACGCCGACACCGGAACCGAAGGCAATGCAGATGGCGACTCCACCCTGTTCATACCCATAACCCAGTCATCCACAGGCCTGGTTTTCTCACCCCAGGCTGGCAATGTCAGTCTCCTTAGTGCAACCCTTTCAGGCAAACCCTTCCCGTCGGTAGCCCTTGGACCCAAAGCCATCACCCTTGTGGGCCGGACCTTCCTGTTTGCCAAGAACGGCGAAGGACCCATCTCCGAAGCTGGCGTAGACCCATCGGCTGGCTTCAGCCTGCTGGGCATTGAACAGGACATCACCGCTACAGCAAGACTGCTCAGCGACCTCAACGCAAGTCTTTCACTGGGTACTTTCATACCCTTTTCAACCCCTTTCGGGGCCTTCGATCCTTCATATGTCGAAGCGTCCCCGTTACAGCTCACGATCCGCGCGGGCCTGGCCCTTGCGCTATAGGAGGAAGGCATGAAGAAAGCCTGCTTCGTAATTCTGTGCGCTTTGATAGCGCTCCCCTCGTTTGCCGCCACCAGTGCAACACTGCGTGACATCAAAGGCAAGGTAGAGGTAAAACCCCTGGGCAAGGCCTGGGTGGAAGCCAGGGAAGGCATGACAGTAGACCTGTTGGCCACCATCTCAACCGGCTTCAATTCATCGGCTACGCTTTTGATAGCTGACAACAAGATCACCGTAGCCCCCTTAACCCGGCTGACTGTCGACAAGATTGACGAGCAGGCAGGCACCCTGGGCACCAGCCTGCATTTGCGGGTCGGCAAGGTAAATGCCGAAGTCAAGTCATCAAGCGCCACACCCCAGGACTTCAAGGTAACCAGTCCGTATTCAACAGCATCTGTCCGGGGTACCATATTCGAGTACGACGGATTCTATCTTGATGTGCAGGATGGCATTGTCACCTTCATCCCGGGAAAGCCCCCCAGGGACATAGCCGCCCCCCGTTCCCAGGCCACTGAAACCGGAGACGACGAAGGAGCGGAAGAAGGTGAAGGATCCGGTGATGAAGGATCTGATGTCGATACCGTATCTCCCGAAGAATACGGCCTGGCGGATTTCATGGCCGACCTGGCCGCCGAGTTCCCAGACGACACCTTCGAAGTCTCGGATGAAGGCGGCCAGCCAGCTGCCCAGCCAGGGACGGATGGCGGACAAGGACCCTCGGGACCCGGCGCGGCTGGTGCTCCCAAACCACCTGCGGCAGGCATCCCGGTTGCCGGAGGCGGCTACCTCGTGTTGCAGCTTGACCTCAGCACCCCGGCACCAGGAGCAGGACCCCAGGCTGGTGGCTCCATAAGCACCGGACAGAGCGGCACCCTTGGAACCGGAGGCGGAGCCCCAGGCACAGGCGGCACAACCGATGTACCTGCCCTGCCAACGTCACCACCACAGACGACCGGTCGTATCAAGATTACGATCACCCAGCCCTCAAATTAAGGAGGCAGCTATATGAAACTTAAGAAACTTGCCACCCTGGCGGGACTGGCTCTGGTACTTCTCGCCATAAGCGGCTGTTCGCTCCTGACTCCCAGTGCGGGC
>MIBM01000383.1:858-1114 GCA_001830645.1 Spirochaetes bacterium RIFOXYC1_FULL_54_7 | reverse complement strand
CATGATGTACTGGTTGATACCGGCCTGGAAATCCACACCAAGGTTGAAACCCTTGGTAAGTAGTCCCAAAAGCGAGAAGCCGATAAGCACTGCGGAAAAAACGACCGCAGGCAGGAAGGCTTTGTGAAACCTGATAAGATGCTTCATTTGACCCTCCAGCTGATGGACAGCGTGTTCTGCTTGAGCGTGTCGGTGCCGAAGTCAAAGATAAGCCGCGACACGAACAGGGAGGTGAAGAGGGACGACATGTTGGCGA
>MIBM01000383.1:0-844 GCA_001830645.1 Spirochaetes bacterium RIFOXYC1_FULL_54_7 | reverse complement strand
GCAAAGCCCTGGATGGGACCGGTTCCCAACTGGGCCAGGAACAAGGCCGCGATTATTGTGGTGATGTTGGAGTCCATTACCGCCCAGAAGGCCTTGGCAAAACCGGCGTCAACTGACGACTTCCTGCCCTTGCCCAAGCGTAACTCTTCCTTGATGCGTTCGAATATGATGACGTTTGCGTCCACTGCCATACCCATGGTCAATACAAAGCCGGCAATTGCCGGCAAGGTGAGGGTAAGGTTGAAGGCCGAAAGGATGGACAACATCATGTAGAGGTTGAGTATCTGGGCGATCAGGGCATTGACGCCCGCACCTTTGTAGTAGACCAGCATGAAGGCAAAGACAGCCAGAAGCCCTACTATGATGGCGTTTGTACCTTGTTTGATGGAGTCCTCACCAAGGGATGCGCCGATGGCCTGCTGGGACTCGACCGTGAGTTCTACAGGCAAGGCGGCTGATCTCAGCAGAAGTGCCAGATTATTGGCTTCCTCGAGGCTGAACCCTGTGATGCGTACATTGGCCTGTATCGGACCCGAAATACGGGCACCGGTACGGACACGGTCGTCAAGCACCACAGCCATGGTCTTGTTCACGTTTGCGCTGGTAAGGCTGTAGAAGAGATCTCCGCCTTCCTTGTCCAGGCTGAACAGGACTTCGGGTTGGCCGGTAATGGTATCTGACCCGACGGTAGCAGATTCTATGTGGTTGCCATCCAGACCGGCAACTTCGGTTATGACCATGTAGCGGCCAGTCCACTCGTCAAGGCCGTAGGCATCCTTGCGGTAGAACTTGCGTACCATGTAACCTTCGGGGATCAGGGAAGGATCTGAAAGCCTGTTCTGGC
>MIBM01000382.1 GCA_001830645.1 Spirochaetes bacterium RIFOXYC1_FULL_54_7 | reverse complement strand
CCATGGCTTCGTGCCAAATGCCCAGATCCGCTGGTCTACCTGCATGACGTTACGGCGGCAGGTCTTGGCATAAAAGCCGGAGACGAAGTCGAGGTTCTGACCCGAAGTGGCCGTACCATCATGAAGGCTGGACTTGATGATAGCCTTGTACCCGATACTGTGGTCACCGTGACTGGTTGGGGTGGTGTAGGGAATATCAATTTCACCACCGGTTGGGACAGGTTTGCCAAAGGCATCGGGACTGTCCCCATGCGCGGCCTGGGGTGCAGGATCAGAAAGGTCAGTCATGAAAACTGAGTTGGGGCTCTACATAGACCTGGATCGATGCTACGGATGCGGAACCTGCGAAATGGCCTGCACGATGGAAAAGGCTCTACCCCCCGGGCAAAGTCATATCCATGTGACTGAAGTACGTAACAGTTCCGGGTTACCTCCCATTCGCGACTTTGTGCCTGTGGCCTGCCAGCAGTGTGACGATCCAGCCTGTGTCGACGCCTGCCTTGCCGGGGCCTTGTCCCGTGATGGGACTGGTATGGTTATCTTCAGCACGGATGCCTGCACCGCCTGTGGACTGTGCGAGAGAGCCTGTCCCTATGGGGCGATAACTCTGGATACTTCCACTTTTCAACCCGGGCGTTGCGATCTCTGTGTCGACCGCCAGGTTGCAGGCCTGTTGCCCGCCTGTGCCCAGCATTGTCCAGGGCGTGCCATCGACATTCGGCAACCACAAGTTGCAGACCCGGACTTAGCCGGGATGGCTGGAATGGTATCGGGCCGTGCACCTAAAAAGCTATGGTCTGTCGGCAAGCTTGTCTATTTGTCCAGGAAACGTGAGAATATGCCGTCCCGTGGATGATCTTGCAGGGGAGAGCATTCCCTGAGGGTTCAGGAGGCAGTAATGACACTTACCGTATTCGTGGAAGCCGAAGCAGGCAGCCGCGACAAGGGGCTGTATGACGAATCCACCCTTGCGCGCAAGGGTACACGGCGGGCTCTGGTGCCGTACCCTTATCCTTACGGCTTTGTCCTTGGCACGCCAGGTGGTGACGACGGCGAATGCCTGGATTGCTTTGTCATCACCCACCGCCGCCTTTTTGCAGGCCGGGAATACCGGGTGGAGCCCATCGGTATCCTCGAAATGAACGAGAATGGGGAACAGGACTGGAAACTGCTTGCCCGTTTGCCCGACGAAGAAGTTCCGTTGGCAAATCCAGGATCTGCGGTCGATGCCCTGCGCCAGGATCTCTCAGCCTTCATACACAAGATCTTCACGGCCTATCCTGATGTCCGTATCGAGATAGGGTCCATCCTGCCCGCCACCAAGGCCGAGGCCATAGTCAGCAGCAGGATGGAGGCTGGTGACTCAGCCCGCTGAACAACCGGGTATCATTCTGCTTCCTGGTAACTCAGTATGATGCGGTCGAACTCTGCTTCTACATCAAGGAAAACATCCACTATCACAGGATCAAAATGAGTAGCCCTGCTATCGGCAATTATGCCCAAGGCCTTTTTATGCGGGAAGGCTTCCTTGTAGGACCGTTCCGAAGTCAGGGCATCATATACATCGGCAATCGCCACGATGCGGGCAGACAGGGGGATGGCTTCATCCTTGAGTGCTTTCGGATAACCCGTACCATCCCATTTCTCGTGGTAGCAATAGGCAATCTCCCGGCCCAGGGTCAGGAAGGGCTGGATCTTTGTCTTGGACTCGACGTTCATGATGGCATCACCTCCGATGCTCGGGTGGCGTTGTATGGATTTGAACTCGTCGGGATTCAGCTTGCCTGGCTTGAGCAGGATGGCATCCGGGAGCCACACCTTGCCGATATCATGCAGGATGGATGAATAGTACAGATCGTTGATATACTCTTCTGTTATATTACCCTTGTAAGTCGGTAACTGTGAAAGTCCGCGTGCAAGCAGGCGGCAATATTCCCTGATCCGTTCAACAGTCGCAGGGTCTTGGTGAAGCGCAGTGAGATGAGATACGCCTGGGAAAAAATGAATACCAGCAGTCCCATCGGCACGTAGAAGCCTGTGTAGATGACTTCGTTGGAATGCAGGACATCGTTGATCACCGTGGCAAACATGATGATGAACCCGGCAAGCAGGATTCCAGCACCGTTACGTTTTTTGAAGATACCCGTGACCAGGACAAAACTAATATACAGACCAGCAAGTACGGTAAAAGCCTGGAATGGCTGGACGGAATGGGTATAAATAATTGCCGGAACCAGTAGCACGAACAAGGGAAAGATTCCACCTGCAACCTGGATTATCCGAAGGATCCACAGTCTGAACTCCCTGGGGAAGATGGTCCCCAGATACATACAGAAAACCGGCAGAGCCAGATAGAATGAAATGTACTCAAGCCGGTTTACCAGTTGCCAGGAGATTCCGGGGAACAACTCATAGATGTATGCGCTGCCGGTGGTCAAGGCGCGGAGGGCTATGATCAGACAGAAGGAGCCGAAGAGTACGGCAATCCTGTCCTTCCTGCGGTGGAGGAAGAGGCTTATATGGTACAGGCCAATGATGAGGATGCTGCTGATCTGGAAGACCGCAAGTCCCAGGCCCCTTTCGTGCAGTTTCCTTAGATCCTGTTCCTTTCCCAGTTGCAGGCTTCCCAGTATTCCGCCTTTGCGGTGATGGAAGTTGGATACCTGGATGACCAGATCCAATTCTGACCCCGCTGACATGAATTCCGATATGGATGGCGAACCATGGGGGATCGACAATTGAGTATCGGTTCCTGGTTGACCCACCCTGGCCACCTGGATTCCATCGATGTAGACCGCGTGGGCTGTTAATATTTCAATGGTTTTTACCCCGAGCGGAAGACCAGCCTCCGGAAGAAGTATGGTCAACCCGAAGCTGGCATAGCCTTCGCCGGGAAGAGGTTCACCATCTATTTCAAGTTTGTTCCAATATTGCGGGACTTCCAGGTAGATCCATTCCGGGCTTGATCCCGGGACTTCACCAGTACCGGCGGGCTGTGAAGCACTTCGATCGTACACGATGAATTGATGCCAGAAAAACGCCACGGTCCGTCAAGCCTTACCGGGCCATCCCGTCCGAAGTCCCGGTTGCGCAGGTCGATCACTCCTGCCTCGGCCTTGGGCATCGGCTTTACAGCGATGTGGGGTTGGGATCCAGTAAGACATATCAGCCAAAAGGCAAGAAAACCAGGAATCATCAGCCTGGGGATACTATTCCGTCGTAATGAATCTACCTGAGCACGCAAGCTGCATCCTTGTTTTCGTGATTTGATTGACTATTGTTGTTCAGACGGGGCTTGTCAAAGCATGCTTCTTTTCCCGAAGATCCCTGATATTACTCAGTTTCCCCCGGGGTAACCAGGAATTCGTAGTCATGATTACGTTTGATCTCAAGAAAGCCGTTGGAAGGGTCTGATGTTTATTAATGACTCGGCAATCATATATTATACAGCCGCATAGCTGATCGCAGGATCTTCGAAATACTTCTCGATCCATTTTGCTTTCTGACCCATTCCTTCACCTTTTCCGGATTACGCTCGAAGGCATATTATACTGGTTTCTGTGGAGTAAAACCCCACCGCTTCAAATATTCTCCCATGGTTCGGATAGGCATATCCAGGCCGCATTCCTGTTTGATCAAGAGCTGGACAGCACCACGTGTCCAAAGGGCAAAATCCAGTTTCAGTTGATTGGGAGCTTTCTGCCGTCTTCCCTATCCATGCTTATTGTATATCATGGAAATTCAAATTATGCTTGCCGAGTTAATAAGAGGTACAACTTGGAGCTCTACCCTTGAGTACTGTGTAGAAGCTATCAGCGGAGAGGATCTGATTCACCTAACATTATAGTCGTGTTTCTTGATTCCCCATGTAGTCCACAAACAGTTGGAAACGATCCTGTACACCGAGCTTTTCGTAGATGTTCTCCACGTGCCGCTTGGTTGTTGCCAGGGCGATGCCAAGTCTGTTGGCGATTTCCTTTCTGGAGTATCCCTGTCCAAGCAAGAGTGCTACTTCTACTTCCCTTGTAGTAAGCCCATCTGCAATCAGGGCCGAGCGTGCAGCAAGGTCGGCTTCTTCCGTGGACAGCAGGCTTGACCGTGCCATCAATCCATCTTTGAAGGCAATGATATTGTCGATTTTCCGTCTGAGTTCAAGTTCATCAAAAGGTTTCTTCATGTAATCCAGGGCACCTTCATCCAATGCATCCATTTTACTATCATCATCAGCTTTGGCGGTGAGAAAGAGGAATGGAACTTTAGTTGTCAATACTTGGTTCGAGCGGTGTAGAAGTTCTACGCCATCGATGCCAGGCATCATGACATCGGAAATGACCAGATCATAGGTATTCGATTGGAGCAACCTAAGTGCAGTCTCACCATCTGGTGCGAGGTGCACGGTGTGTTTTGGTTCTATACATGAACGCACCAGCTCAGCAAGTTCATTGTTGTCCTCTACATACAACAAACGAGCTGCCCGAAAAGTGGTATCCTTCGGGATTCGCCTTTTCGCGCGGCTGTTTTTTCGAATGAACAAGTCACCTGGTGTTGTTGAAGGGTTGGGAGATGTTTTTATTGGCTTGTCGGAGAGAGGGACTCGTAGAGTGAACTCTGAACCCGCATCCGGCACACTTGAACAAGTAATTGTACCGTCATGAAGTTCTACTATAGCCTGTGTAAGTGACAGCCCAATTCCTCTACCTGGTATACCTCTTTCAATGACATCAGTCGAGCGGTAGAATTGGTTGAAAATAAGGAATCGGTCTTTTTCATCTATCCCAACACCGGTGTCCTGAACGGATATGAGGGCAAATCCATCAGCAATACTAAGGCTGACCTTCACACTTCCACCATATGG
>MIBM01000381.1:3641-4998 GCA_001830645.1 Spirochaetes bacterium RIFOXYC1_FULL_54_7 | reverse complement strand
GATCTATCTTCGCGAATACCTCCCGAAGGGCGTTCGGTCCTCCGGTGGATATGCCTATGGCTATGATTTCGGTGTTTGCCGGTGCCTTGGCTGGTTTGGCTGCGGGTTTTGGTTCCTGTGCAAGCGGCTTGCCCCCTGAAACACGTTCGCGACCGGTTGGTAGCTCGCGTTCCGGTATTGGCTCGAACATGCGCTCCGGTGCCTCGAAGCGGAGCTGCTGGACAACCTTGCCCTTTGACTTCTGGTACTGGGTGCCATAGGCCAGCAGGAGCCTGCCAAGCTCGGCCGCCACGGTATGTATGTCCGATGAGACCGATCCGGAAGGCTTGGTTATGAAATCGGCGGCTCCAAGAGACAGGGCTTCCATGGTTACCTGGGCGCCCTGCCTGGCAATGCTGGACAGTATGATCACCGGAATGTCCATGCCCAGCTTCTTGCGTTCCCTGAGGAACTCGATACCGTTCATTTCCGGCATCTCTATGTCCAGTACTATTACATCAGGATTGCACCGTGGAATCTTCTGCAGGGCAAACAGGCCGTTCATGGCCTTGTCTGCCACCGTGAGTCCCGGTGTGGATTCCACAATCCGGGAGATGAGGTTGCGCATGAGGGCCGAATCGTCGACCACGAGTACTGAAACAGGGTCGGGCACCGTATCCTCCGTGTCCTGATAGCCGTGCTGGTACGAATATCCGGCTAGCAGGGCGTTGAAAAAGCCCGTTGCTTTTTCAACAGCCCTAGATTGATTTCTTGTAGAAGCAGGCCCATTCGGTCTTCACGAATTCGAATTTCGTGTTCATGCCGAACAAAGACTCCGAGTGGCCTATGAACAGGAACGACTGGGGTCCCATGGCCTCCCAGAAGCGCTCTATAGTGGCCTTCTGCGCCGCTTCGTCAAAATAGATGAGCACATTGCGGCAGAAGACCACATCCAGGCCACGTTGGCCCGAATCGTTCTTCAGGTTGTGGTAGTCGAACTTGATGGTCTTCCTGATATCGTCCTTGATCTGGTGCCCGTTTGGCTTCCTGTCGAAGAAACGCGGCAGGTAGGCTTCCGGTATGCCCACCGTGCGGGAATCGGCATAGAAGCCCTCCTTGCCGACCATGAGGGACTTCAGGCTGATGTCGCTTGCGGTGACCTCGAAGTTCCAGCCTGCCGGCAACTTGTCTTTCAAGAGCATGGCTATGGTATACGGTTCCTCGCCAGTGGAACAGCCCGCGCTCCAGAAGCGCAGCTTTCGCTCCGACTGTCTGAGCTTGAGGAGGGCCGGAATGACATAGTTTTCCACCGCATCGAAATGAGCCTGGTTCCTGAAGAACCGTGTCAGGTTGGTGGTGACGGAGTCCAGGAGTACCT
>MIBM01000381.1:1376-3619 GCA_001830645.1 Spirochaetes bacterium RIFOXYC1_FULL_54_7 | reverse complement strand
GAGTATGGCGTAGTACTCCGCTGGAGTCTGGAGCTTTTTCTCCCGGAGTTTTTCCCTGAGGCGGCTTTCCAGGATGGAGCGGTTGGTCCCGGAGAAGTGGATGCCGCTTTCATCGTAGATAAGCTTCCGGTACAATTCAAAATCGGGGTCAGAAAGAAAATCCGCCATGCTCCCGCCTCTCTGGCCTCATCAGCAGGATGTTGAACAATCGCATGCGCGATTTCCAACAACCCGCTATTGCGTCTCCGCTTGGCTATGGAGCGCAAAACAAGTCTAGTGTCCTGAATTCTTTGCTGTCAATAGACAGGAACAGCCTGCGCCAACCCTGAAATAAGCAGGAAGTGTACTATATTATATTTCCATGAGAGAAGAAATGACCCTGATCCGTATCAAGGGAGTCGCCATGCCATCCGAAGAGGCCTCCCCTGTGGTGGTGCTGCAGGATGATGGTGGAGGCGAACTTGCCGTCAGCGTCGGAGCCTTCGAGGCTGGTGCCATCGTCATGGAGCTGGAAGGTCTTTCCACACCCAGACCGCTTACCCATTCGCTCCTTGTCCAGCTTCTCCGGGAGCAGGGAGTTGCCTTGCGTCGCGTGGAACTGTACGGCCTGTACGGTGCGGATCAGGACGGTTTCATGGCCCGCATAATCTATGGCCGCGGACTACGATCCTGGACCCGGGATGTAAGGCCCTCGGATGCCCTGGCCCTGGCGGCGGTCACCAAGGCGCCGGTCTATGCCCATCCGTCCCTCATCCTGCCTTGTGGTCAGGGGCTTGGCTCGCCCGGAGGCTATGCCGAGGGCCATTACTGGCTACAGGCAGCGGAGGCCTGATCTTTCACCCGTATTAGTCTTCCGGTGCTTGCCGGCGACGCCCGGCTGGCGTAGAATTGTAGTTACCATGCCAATTATCAAAGCAATATTGGAATTTTTCATACAGCTCTTCGGGCTCGACGACACCCGCCGGGAGATGAAACGGATATTCGCACCGATTGCCCATTTCAAACCACCCTACTACCGTTTCAAGAACAACATCGTCATGCCCGGCTTTGCCCAGGATCTGTATCTCTTCAGCCAGGCGCTGAAGCCGTTGATGGATCTTGCCGATCGGACCCTGGCCCATCCAGATCTGCGTGTTTCCAGGCGCTTCTTTGATTACCTTGTCGAAGCAGACCTCCCGCCAGCAGAACTCGAGCGCAAGGAAAGCTTTTTCTACGAAGGCATGAAGCTGCGGGTGGAGAACGCCGTGAAGGCAGATCAGGAACAGGAAGCCGTAAGCAGGGACTTCCAGCGCTTCCTCAAGGATGTAGAAGGCCTGGCCGCCGGTTCGCTCAACAACGAACTGGCCGATGTGGAGCGCTTCATCGATATATGCAGGCACGACTGGGAACGGGTGCTCGGTTTCTTTGATCCCGGCGTCAACCTGGAGGAAGTCAAGTACAAGCCGGACTTCCAGCCCTGCGATGGCGAACAGCTTCTGCCGGAACTGGTAGACGTCAATTACCTGCTTTCCGGATTCTTCTTCTCTCCCCATTTGATGCGCAAGGTCATGTGTGTGTTTGACCGCTACGCCCCAGCCAGCGCCGCCAGTCAGGCAGGCAGGATAGAGAAGATGTTTGCAACCCTTAACAAGGTGCTGCAGTACCGGCTTTCCAATGAAAGCCTGATGGCCCTGATCAGGCTGATAAAACGGGACGCCTTGTTCCAGCCTGACCTGCGCCGGGAGCATATGAATTATGTTGAACAGTACAAGCAGCGCCTGATTACGCAGTACGATCGTGACCATGAACGCCTGCTGAGGGAGCGCCACGAAAGCGCCGTCTCCAAGGACATAAAGGATTTGCTGGCTGGTATCGACGTTGTACCGGTAGATGCGTATGAAGAGGATAATGATGCCTACCTGCGCAGGGAGACCCCCCATGGTTTTACCCATATTAAGCCCCTTGGCATACTCAAGACCTTCGTCAACGGTGTCTTTGACCAGCAGATAAAGGAAACGGTCAAGAAAATCCTTGTGGAAGGCTATTTTGACAACAAGAGCTTCCAGAACAACCTGGCCAACATCCTGTACCAGTGCGACAGGACCATAGGCAGGATCACTGCCTTCGAGGAGAGTCTCCGGTCCAATGGACGGGTCAGCATGAGTGCTGTGCGTCGCTATGTCGAGGAGATGCGCCACGGCAAGGACATCATGCCCTTCCTTGAAAAACTGGTGGAGGAGATAAACCTGAAGGCCCGGGAGATC
>MIBM01000381.1:1103-1364 GCA_001830645.1 Spirochaetes bacterium RIFOXYC1_FULL_54_7 | reverse complement strand
ACCGGACTATTCGAGATGCTCGGAACCACCATGGGCGAACTCCTGGCTGATTACCGCAAGTCCAGCCCCGACCTGGTTACCAACATCCGCACCCTCGGTGGTGTACGCAACAAGGAATACATGGCTGCCCTGGTCGACGGACGCAGGAAGATAGAGACCTTTGTGCGGATCATGCGCAATTTTGCCTTCGTAAAAACGCCGTCGGCTCCGCCTGGTGCGCCGGAAGTCATCAACGCCGTAGTCGAGCCAGCCCCCATAGAG
>MIBM01000381.1:0-1056 GCA_001830645.1 Spirochaetes bacterium RIFOXYC1_FULL_54_7 | reverse complement strand
ATGGAGGTGTCTGGTTGATCTTGATGGAGGTGTCTGGTTGGTCTTGATGAGGGTGCCCGGCTTGCCTTGATACTGTAAGCCCGCCTGTGCTACAAACAAGCGTGAAAACCCTCGAGCTTACACCCACCGACGCCCCACTGGGGCACTATTGCGGCGTAGCCGGTCTGCGCTCCCGGGAGCCCGTCGAGGCATCCACGGCCCTGTTCTACATGCTCTTTGCCCAGCAGCACCGCGGCCAGGAGGCCTGTGGCATAGCCTGGGACGAGCTCGGCACCCTGCGTGCCGACAGGCGGCTTGGCATGGTAGCCAAGGCTGCGGACGAGTGGTTGCAGCCTGGTCATCCTTCAAAATGTGCAATAGGGCATGTGCGCTACGCCACCCACGGCGGTGGCGGCATGGCCAACGCCCAGCCCATCGCAGTCAGCTGCAACAAAGGCAGCATAGCCTTGGCCCACAACGGCAACTTGTCAAACGGGACCGCACTCCGTGACCAGTTGTCAGCCGGCGGCTCCATCTTCCAGACCACCAGCGACTCGGAACTCATACTGCACCGTATGAGCCGCTCCACAGCCACAGGCATGGAAGCCATCATCCGGGACGCCCTTGAAGGCGTGGAAGGCGCTTACAGCCTCTGCCTGGCCTGGAACGGTGCCCTGGTGGCCATACGCGATCCCATGGGCTTCAGACCCCTGCATCTTGCCGAGTATGAGGGTGTCAGCTACGTCGCCAGCGAGACCTGCGCCCTGCGGGCCCTTGGACCCATGTCATGGCGGGAGATCGAACCTGGCGAATGCGTGATCATAGACGACAATGGCACCTCTTCCTTCTTCCTGCCCAAAGCGGCCAGGCGGGCCCGCTGCATCTTCGAGCTGATCTACTTTGCCAGGCCCGATTCTTGCGTCTTCGGCCGCTCTGTGTACGCCGCCCGCAGAAAGCTTGGGGAGGCTATGGCCGACCGGGATGACATACGGCCTGATGTGGTAGTGCCTGTACCGGACTCTGGTACCCTGGCTGCCATGGGTTACGCCGCCAGGTCGGGAGTGCCCTTCGATTTTG
>MIBM01000380.1:5205-8742 GCA_001830645.1 Spirochaetes bacterium RIFOXYC1_FULL_54_7 | reverse complement strand
CGGGAGGGGCATGCTGTCGTAACCCTATTTCTAAAGGAAGGCGATAGCATGTCTACTCTACAGAGAGGATTGATGGCTCGAGGGCAGTAAATCCTATGGAGCGTCCCTGCACATGCGGGGGCGTTTTTTTTGTCAGGTAGGGAGTACAAGGCTTGCCTGCAGAAAGGCCTAAGATATCCAGACTGTTTCACGTGAAACGAAGGGTGGTATGCCACCAAGGGTATTGACGGCTTGCTGGCCAGCAAAAATGTTTCACGTGGAACAGGTGATGGCCAGGCCGCCTTCCGAGGTTTCCCGGTAGATCCGCGGAATGTCCTTGCCGGTGCGGTTCATGGTCTCGACTATGGTATCGAAACTTATCCGGTGCCTCCCATCGGACAGCAGGGCGTAGGTATTGGCATCCAGGGCTCTGGATGCGGCAAAGGCATTGCGTTCGATGCAGGGAATCTGCACATAGCCGCCTACGGGATCGCAGGTAAGACCAAGATGGTGTTCAAGGCCCATTTCAGCGGCGTATTCCACCTGGGCCGGGGTGCCTCCGAAGAGCTGGGCTGCTCCGGCAGCGGCCATGGAGCAGGCTGTCCCGATTTCTCCCTGGCAGCCCACCTGGGCTCCCGAGATGGATGCGTTCTTCTTGACCAGGTTGCCAATCAACCCGGCGGTGGCCAGGGCCTTGAGTATCTTACTGTCGGTAACACCATAATTGATGGACATGTTGTAGAGGACCCCTGGCAAAACTCCACAGGATCCGCAGGTGGGAGCGGTGACGATCAGTCCACCGGCTGCGTTTTCTTCTGCTACTGCCAGGGCAAAGGCAAAGAGCATGGAACGACGCTTCAAGGAGCCTTTGAAGCTGTTGGCCCTGACATAGTAGGATGAAGCCTTCCTGGGAAGATGGAGGGTTCCGGGAAGCACTCCTTCGGCCTCTATGCCCCGCTCCACCGAGGTTTTCATGGCCTTCCAGACCCTGTCCAGGTAATCCCAGATGCCTGGACCCTCCCGGTCTTCCACAAGTTCCCAGAAGGTCTGGCCTGTTCTACCAAGGTATTGCAGTATGGATGCCATATCGGATAGTTCGTATACAGGTTTGGTACTGGTCAGGGTTTCGGTTCCATCCTCGGCTGTGGTGATGATTTTGCCCCCGCCAACGCTGTAGATGGTCTGCTCTGCAATTTTGAAGCCTTCTGCCGAGATGGATTCCAGAAGCATGGCGTTTGGATGTATGGGTAATGATTCCTCAGGCTTCCATACTATGTCCACCGGTTTTGGCTGAAGGGCCTCGATGATGGCCCTGTCGGTGAAATGCCCCCGGCCAGTGGCTGCCAGGCTCCCGTACAGGGTAACCCGGTATGCTGCGCTGTCAGGATTCGCTGCTGCAAAGACTTCCGCAGCGCTCCTTGGCCCCATGGTGTGGCTTGATGAAGGTCCGTGGCCTATCCTGTACAGTTCGGTGATGGATTCCATGTTTCACGCTCCCTGGATCTTTTCCATTGAAAGTCTTGAGTGCAGAATGCGGGTTTTTCCGGGGGTATGCAAGATAGGCTACCGGGATTTTAGCATTTCCACTATTATGGGACTATAATCAAACCAGACATATTTGTCTCAGGAGGACGGATCGTGTCCGGTTTCGGACATGCCGGCAATGCGTATGAAAAGAGACCGGTGCTTTGCCTTGATGGTGTTGTTGTTTTTTATTCTTGCTGGTGGAGCCGCGGCCCAGCCAACAGGAAACGGGGGCATCAGCTTCATAGGCTTTGATTCCAGCGACTTGACAGAATCCGGGCGGGCAATACTGGCCGAGCTGGTAAGGCGGGAAATTTCCCTGGCTCCCGGGTATTCCCTCATGGAACGGCAGGATCTCGGCTCGGTTCTGGCTGAGCAGGAACTGCGGTTGTCAGCCCTGTTTGATGGAGAAGGGGCAGTAACTGTCGGGCGGTTGCTTGGCGCGGATTTTGTCATGCTTGGCAGGATTGGAAAGCTTGGAACCCTGTACATCATCTCCCTGCGGATGGTCGATGTGTCCAAGGGTGAAGTGGTACGTGCGGTGACCGAGGAATATCTTGGTCCCATAGAGGATCTGCGCAAGCCCGTGCGCATAGCAGCCCAGCGCATCCTGGGCATACCCGGTATCGAGATCAAGCAGGGTGAATACATCAGCGTGGAAACCGAGCCTGCCGGGGTGGCTGTGTATGTAAACGGCCTCTTCGAGGGCAATTCCCCAGTGGTTGTGAGAATGTTGAAGCCGGGGAAATATGCAGTGAAGCTGGTCAGCGAGGGCTACAAGGCTTGGAGCCAGAATGTGTCAGTGGAGGAGGCTTCTACCTTCTTTCTGAAGGCCAGGCTGATACAGCAAGAAAGGGTGGTGGACGAGAGGATAAAGGCCTTGCAGGATGGTCGAGCCTTTCTGCTGACCTTCCTTACCTTGTACTCAGCGGGTGCTTCGGAAGCTCTCCTGTATGCTCTTGGATCGGAGAATGTCAGACTGTACATCGGTCTTCCCTTGGTCACTGCCCCCTTGTCGTTCTTCGGGGTCTTGAAGCTGACCGATAGGGTGGTCATGAATAGCGGCCGGTCCTTCATGATTACCTCCAGTATGCTGTGGGGCAGTACTTGGGGCATAGCCGCAGGCACCGTTTTTGGCCTGGATTCCGGCCCGGATGGTAACGGGAGCAGCTTCAATCAGGCCTTTGCGGGACTGAGTGTGGCTGGAGGCCTGTTGTACGGGGGAATTTCATACGCCTTGACCAGGGGAAGCGAGCCTTTCCCCAGCTCCAGGGCCTGGCTGTACAACCTGGGCTCGGTCCTGGGAGCTTTCCTTGGTCTTGGGGTCCCCTATGTGCTGGGTTTCGAGTCTCCGGCTGTGATCTATGCCGGCATGCTTACTGGTTCCCTTGCAGGAGCCGGAACCTCTCTATGGCTTACCAGGGATTTCTCCGAAGGCCGCAGCATAGGCAACCTGGCCTATGGGTCCCTCCTCGAGCTGGATGATTCCGGATTCCGGCTTGGTCTTCCCTTGCCTGTACCCACTGCCCTGGGAGGGGCAGGTACCAACCAGGATTCAGGTTTCTACCTTCCGCTGGCCAGCATACGGTACTAGCCAACTGGTGAATAATCGCGAACGTGATTATCCACCAGGACTGACGGGTACTACAGGGCTGCCAGAAGTTCTTCTATCTTGTCTGTCCGTTCCCAGCTGAAGCCGGCGCGGCCGAAGTGGCCGTAGGATGCAGTCTGGCGGTAGATGGGAGCCTTGAGTCCGAGGGTATGGATGATGCCGGCGGGACTCAGATCGAATACCTTGTTTATAGCCGCGATGATCACGTGTTCGGACTCCTTGCCGGTCTCGAAGGTGTCTACCATGACCGAAACCGGGAAGGGCACGCCGATGGCGTAGGCCAGTTCCACTTCGCAGCGGTCTGCCAGACCGGCTGCAACGATGTTCTTGGCTACATACCTGGCCATGTAGGCTGCCGAACGGTCGACCTTGGACGGATCCTTGCCCGAAAAGGCACCGCCGCCATGGCGACCCATGCCCCC
>MIBM01000380.1:0-5189 GCA_001830645.1 Spirochaetes bacterium RIFOXYC1_FULL_54_7 | reverse complement strand
CAAGGATCGGCTTTATCATCTCTTCTATGACTGCCTCGCGGATGGTCTCGTAGGGAATGTCAGGGTCGTGCTGGTGGGACACCACAACCGTGTCTGCCCGGACGGGCTTGTGGCCTTCGTATTCCAGGGTTACCTGGCTCTTGGCGTCAGGTCGTAGCCAGGATATTTTCCTTGATTTCCGCAACTCGGAAGCCAGCATCAGTATCTGGTGGGCATACATGATGGGTGCCGGCATAAGCTCCGGGGTCTCGACACAGGCAAAGCCGAACATCATACCCTGGTCACCGGCCCCTTGGAGTCCTTCATACTCCTTGAGGCCATGGCCGGATACACCCTGGTTGATGTCCTGGGACTGGGAATGGATGGTGTTGAGGATAGCCATGGACTCGTAGTCTATGCCGTAATCCGGATTGGTGTAGCCGATGTCCTTGACGACATCCCTGGCCAGGGTCTGGATGTCCACATAGGTGTTGGTAGTGATTTCTCCGCCGATGAGCACCATGCCGGTGGTGGCAAAAGACTCGCAGGCGACATGACTTTCCGGGTCGTCTTTCAGGCAGGCATCCAGTACGGCATCTGAAATCTGGTCGCATAGCTTGTCTGGATGGCCTTCGCCGACGGACTCGGAGGTGAACAGGTAACGGGAATCTCGCATTTCGGGTACTCCTCATCCATTGCCCGTAGGAGGCTCCGTCGATTGCTGTCCAACCGGAAGGTCCTATAGGGCAATTGTGTTAATAATTAATAACGATAGTGTTCCGGCTTGTACGGACCGGCAGGATCCACTGCCAGGTAGTCTGACTGCCTGGAGCCGAGGGTTGTAAGTTTTGCGCCGATGGGGCCAAGATGCAGCCGGGCCACTTCCTCGTCCAGGTGGCGGGGAAGAACCCGTACGTCCGGCTTGTCCCCCGGTTTGCGGCTCTTGTAGGCCTCCCAGAGATCCATCTGGGCCAGTACCTGGTTGGTGAAGCTGTTGGACATGACAAACGACGGATGGCCGGTGGCGCAGCCGAGGTTCACGAGGCGGCCTTCGGCCAGGAGGATGATGGAGCGGCCGTGGGGGAAGACCCATTCGTCGACCTGTGGCTTTACGGGTACACGCCGGATGCCAGGCCAGGCCTTGAGGCCGGCTACATCGATTTCATGGTCGAAGTGGCCTATGTTGCAGACTATGGCTTTGTCCTTCATGGCCGCCAGGTGCTTTGCATCCAGTACGTCCACGCAACCGGTGGCGGTTACCCAGATATCGGCGCGGTCAAGAGCGTCCTCCACGGTGCAGACCTCGTAGCCCTCCATGGCTGCCTGCAGGGCGCAGATCGGGTCTATTTCGGTGACGAGTACCCGTGATCCCTGGCCGCGCAGGCTCTGGGCGCAACCCTTGCCCACGTCGCCGTAGCCGCAGACCACCGCTGTCTTGCCAGCCAGCATCACGTCGGTTGCCCGCTTTATGCCGTCTATCAGGGATTCACGGCAGCCGTAAAGGTTGTCGAATTTGCTCTTGGTTACCGAGTTGTTCACGTCGATGGCAGGGAACAGCAGTTCCCCGGAGGCTTCCATCCTGGCCAGGCGGCGCACACCGGTGGTGGTTTCCTCGGATACTCCGGCCAGACCGGCTACGACCCGGTGCCAGCGCTCCTTGTCTTCCGCCAGGATCAGCTTGAGCCTGGCCTTGAGGGCTGCTTCGTCGTCCGAACCCGAGGGGGTGTCCAGCACGCTCGGGTCGCTCTCCGCCGCATAGCCCAGATGGATCATCAGGGTGGCGTCTCCGCCGTCGTCCACGATGAGTGACGGACCTTGCCCGCCCGGGAAGCGCAGGGACTGGTCCAGGAGTTCCCAGTATTCGCTGGCTGTCTCGCCCTTCCAGGCGAAGACAGGTACACCGATTGGTTTGTCGATGGTACCCTTCCGTCCTACCACGATGGCGGCGGCAGCCTCGTCCTGGGTGCTGAAGATGTTGCAGCTTGACCAGCGCACATCGGCGCCAAGGTCCACCAGGGTCTCGATGAGCACCGCTGTCTGCACGGTCATGTGGAGGCTGCCGGTGATGCGCGCCTCTGACAACGGCTTTGCCGAGCCGTATTTGGTTCTGGCGTTCATGAGGCCCGGCATTTCCGGCTCTGCCAGATCGAGCTGGCGTCTGCCGAGGGCTGCTAGATGGATGTCTTTGATCTTGTAGCTAAGTGGCACGATGGCCCCCTTTTAGCTGGATTACTTACCGATCCTTCCCTGGTGGGGTGTGGATCGATAAACCGCCCGCAATACGGACAAATCGGCGGTACACCTGCCTGGCCAGACTGGCTGGCAGGGTGCCCTATAAATATCAGCGAAATTGCAATGTTTTTCAAGACCGCCCGGGTGAATCTGGGCGAGGACAGCAAAGAACCTGGGCCGGGACTGCACAGAACCTTGGTTGCGGGTTGAGGAAACCCGACTTATACTGAGGTCACAAACCAGTACGGAGGAACGAATGGCAAATCAGACAGAACGAACCCTTCCCGTAATAGGCATACTCGGAGGCATGGGGTCAGATGCTACGGTCGATTTCTTCGGCAAGGTTGTCGCAGCTACACCGGCTTCGACAGACCAGCAGCATCTGCGAATCGTGGTGGATTGCGACCCGGGCATTCCCGACCGCTCCAGCCACATCATGGGCCAGGGGCCGGATCCCCTGCCTCGGATGATAGCCGTGGGCAAGCGTCTGGCCGAGGCCGGTACTACCATCGGTGCGGTGGCAAGCATTACCGCCCATGCTTATCTTGAAGGACTGAGTGTTGCCCTTCCTTTCCCCTTCCTGAATGCCTTCGAGGAACTGTCCAGGCTCATGGGCATGCAGTTTGCCGGAGCAAAGCGCATTGGAGCTTTGTCCACCAGCGGAGCCATCAAGGCAGGGCTGTATGAGAAGTACCTGTCGGACTGGCGTATCCACTATCCTGACGATGAGTCCCAGACCCGCTTTGTCATGGAGGCCATCTATGGGCCGAATGGTATCAAGGCAGGCAATGTCGGTGAGGAACCCAGGCTTCTTCTGAGGCAGGCTGCCCAGCGGCTGATAGCCAGAGGTGCGGATGTCATCATCATAGGCTGCACGGAGATGCCTATGGTTCTGCGGCAGGAGGACGTGTCGGTGCCCCTCATCGACCCCATGAAGGTACTGGCGGAAGCCTTGGTGGCCCGGGCTCTGGAGCAGGGCGATGCCCGCTAAGGATTCATACATACTTGCCCTGGACCAGGGAACTACCTCGTCCAGGGCCATAGTGTTCAACCGTGCGGGCAGTGTCATAGGGACAAAGCAGATACCCTTCACCCAGATTTACCCCAAACCGGGTTGGGTGGAGCATGATCCCCTGGAAATCTGGCAGACCCAGTATGAGGCCGCCCAGGGCGCGATTGCCGATGCCCAGATCCTGCCCCAGCAGATTGCGGCCATTGGAATAACCAACCAGCGGGAGACCGTGGTTCTCTGGGATGCAAAAACAGGCAAGCCTGTGCACAATGCCATAGTCTGGCAATGCCGGCGCTCGTCGGCCATATGCCAGGAACTGAAGGCCGCTGGTTTCGAGGACGAGGTACGGGCCAGGACTGGTCTGGTACTGGACCCGTACTTCTCGGGTACCAAGCTGATGTGGCTGTTCCGTGAAAACCCTTCCCTGCTGGCCAGGGCCGAGCGCGGGGAACTTTGCTTTGGAACCGTTGATTCCTGGCTGATATGGAAGCTTACCGGGCGCCATGCCACGGATGCCACCAATGCCAGCCGCACCCTGCTCTTCAACATACACGACGGGCGCTGGGACGAGGAGATACTCCGGACCTTCAAGCTGCCTGCATCGATTTTACCCCAGGTTCTGCCCAGCTCGGCCGAGTACGGCCGTACCAGCAAGGAACTGTTCGGTGTGGAGATACCGGTTACCGGCTGCGCGGGTGATCAGCAGGCTGCCCTCTTCGGCCATGCCTGCTTCAAGCCCGGGGAGAGTAAGAACACCTATGGTACCGGCTGCTTTGCCCTGATGAACACCGGATCCGTTCCGGTGGCCTCAAAGCACAAGCTGCTTACCACCATAGCCTGGGACCTTGGCCAGGGCTACACCTACGCCCTGGAAGGCTCTGTCTTCATAGCCGGGGCGGTGGTGCAGTGGTTACGGGATGAACTGAGGATCCTGGTGGATTCAGCGGAGAGTGAAACCCTGGCCCGGTCGGTGCCGGACACCGGTGGGGTGGTGCTGGTTCCTGCTTTTGTGGGTATGGGCGCTCCGTATTGGGACCCAGATGCCCGGGGGGCCGTGCTCGGCCTTACCCGGGGCAGCTCCAGGGCCCATCTGACCAGGGCTGCCATAGAGGCGGTGGCCTACCAGTCCAGGGATCTGATGGTGGCTATGGAGAAGGATTTCGGTGCCCAGCTGCCTTTCATTAAGGCTGACGGCGGGGCCAGCGCCAACAGTTTCCTGATGCAGTTCCAGTCTGACATCCTGGACAGGCCGGTGATACTGCCTGAGGTGGGCGAAGTGACAGCCCTTGGCGCGGCCTATCTGGCGGGGCTGAAGGTGGGTTACTGGGCCGGTCTGGAAGACGTGGAACGAAATTGGCAGCGCAGGCGCGAGTTCCGCCCCGAGATGGGCCAGGAACTGCGGCAGCGGCTCCTTGCCCGCTGGGACAAGGCGGTAGAGGTTACGAGGATGTTCAGAAGCTAGCCATCCCCGCCGCACCCTGCAGTCCCAGTATGACTGCCCGGTACTCGGCAAGTATGCCGTAGCCCTCGGCAAGTCCGCCGAGGGCCTCCATGAGCAGGCTCAGGTACTCTGTCTCCGACCCGCCGCCGAGGCTCAGGATGGTCTCCTGTTGGGCCAGGCTGGCGGCCCAGAACTCCTGCTGGAGCACAGAATGTTCCAGACGGCTCTGCAGGAGCTGAAGGCTCAGGTAGGATTCCCTGATATAGGCCCGGAGTTGACGCTGGCCATCTTCCAGCTGGGCCCTGGCCTGGTCCAGTTCGGCCTTGGCTCGTACTGCCGCACCGGCCTTTACCGGATCCCCGAACAGCCTGCCCGAAGCGCCTATGCTCAGGATCAGCTGCCAGTCTGTCTTGTCTTCCCAATCATCAGTGGTGTAGGGCAGCCTTGACCCACCGTATGAAAGCTCTGCCTGTAGGCCCAGATCCGGCAGGCCTTTGGCCTGAGTTTCAGCAAGGGTTTCAAGGT
>MIBM01000379.1:8343-11000 GCA_001830645.1 Spirochaetes bacterium RIFOXYC1_FULL_54_7 | reverse complement strand
CCGCAAGTGGAGTGGAAGCTATTGTCGTGTGCGCTGTCGCGCACGCCACAACCATGGCGCCTCTTCCTCCCTTTGGTCGGCGGGTCTGCCGCTCGCCGGCTCGCGGCGAAGGGTTCGAATCCCCCAAACTTAAAAGGCAATCTGTCAATCTACAGAACACAGCCTATCCAAAGGCAACAAGATACATTCTTACGGAGCAGGGGGGATTCGAACCCCCGGTGCCTTACGGCACAACGGTTTTCAAGACCGCCTCCTTAAACCGCTCGGACACCGCTCCAACCTGTGGACTCGCATAGTAGTAAAAAGACCTTCCCGTGTCAAGCACAGCGGGCAGATCAACAGAGGCAAGATTCAGCCGACCAAGTATCTTCCGAGCTCGTTCAGTTCAGGGAACTTTGTATATTCAGGGGCACGTCCGGACGACTGTTCCTTGTCTATCTCTACGATCTTGATGTACAGCTTGTTGACGGAATCTGCAAGTATATTCAGGTTGGAAGCAAAGTTGTTCACAACCATGTCACGTAGTACCCTATCCTGGGCATTCAGCTTGTCCAGGTTCCCGCCATAGCGTAGAGTCTGGCCTGCCTGTTTGCGGGCTGCAGAAATAAACCTGGCTATAGCCAGGATCAGACCATACAGCTCGTCGGGATGGTAGCCTTGGTACCGGTAGTTGGCAGTCTTCTCGGTAAGATCCTCGATCTGGTTCCAGGTTGCGTTGTCAAGGGTCAACAACGAAAGGGCTCCCCGGGTAAACCGGTTGGAGATATTGTTCCGATAGTGGTGCCCGATGGTCTCTATCAGTGAATAAACTTCAGGATTCTTGATCTGCATACTCCAAGTATACAGCCTTACTTCAATCAGTGCCAGCAGAGGTTTTACCTGAAAGGCTCACAATTGGATGGCTTTCGGTTCCTTGAACAAGCGCCCCTGCCAGGTTCCGTGATTTTCCATATAGACCTCCAGCTCGCGGTACAGGCTGGCTTTCTCGATCTGCCGCCTGGGAAGGGCCCTTCTGTCTGGTGGATTATCAGAGCATAGACGCATGACTGTGGTGGTCCCGGGCATCAACTCCAGGAACCGCGAGCAGGCTTCAAGGTGCAAGGCTTTCGGCCATAGGGGTAGTTCTCCCAGTAAGACTTCATTGAGCAAAGCAGTCCCCCGGCAATAGTGAAGATCATGGATCTTGATACCCTCCACACCCAGACCAGCAAGGAAACGTGCAGTCTTCATTATTTCATCCAGACCTTCACCGGGAAGACCAAATATGACATGGGCAGCCACCGCTATACCCGCCCTGCCAAGTCGCTGCCTGGCGTCAGAAAAATCGACTACCTCATGCCCGCGGCCGATGCGTACCAGGGTTTCATCGCACGCACTCTGCAGTCCCAGTTCGACCCAGACTTCAAAGCCGCGGTCCTTGTATGCGGCCAGAAGATCGACCGTTTCCTTATCCAGGCAATCCGGTCGGGTTGACACTATGAGTCCCATAAAGTCACCCAAAGCCAGGGTCGCGTCGTACAGGGTCCTCAACTGGTCTACCGGAGCGTAGGTCGAGGTGTTGGCCTGGAAATACAGCAGGTAGCGATCCGCGCTGTACCTGGCGCGCAGAAAGGCCAGCGCGCCACTCACCTGTTCTTTCACCGATGACAGGCTACCCAGTATTGGCGCCCGTGATCCCGTGGCATCGCAGTATGAGCAACCTGAGGCCAGCTTTCCGTCATGGACTGCGGTAGTGCCGCCTGGACCATGTGCAAGCTGGCGGTTCGGGCACCCGAAACCGGCATCTACAGGCACGCGCCTGACCCGGCAACCATAGTGCTCCCTGAGATAGTCGGCATAGCGGTTGATTCTGGAACCAGCGTGCATCGCTGGAATATACCCAACTCGCTTGCGCAATGCGAGGCCTTTCCGTTAGTCTGCTCCCATGCCGGCAAAAAAAAAGCCAACCCGGAACAGGACTATAACAACCCTGATTGCGACAGGCCTGGTGGCATTTCTAGCATCGTGTTCCCTGCTGGAATCCACCGTAGCCGAACTCCGTACCGATGTGCCCGAAATGGCTGTCTACGCGGCCTACTTCAATGCATCCCAGAGTCAGTTCAAGATACATGTGAAATATGAACCGGAACTGGCAGCCAGCCTCTCTGGCAAGTCCCCCAGGCCTGCCCTTGCAGTAGGAAAGTTCATCAAGGTTCCGGAGGCCAGCAACACCTTCCAGTCCCTGGACCATCTTTTCTCGGAACTGCTCCTGAACCAGAGCTCCTTCTATCCAGGGTTGCTGGAACTCGGCACCCAGGATGGACGCCAACTCCTGCTGCCGGTATCCTTCAATCTTCCACTTATCGCCATGTCCAAATCCCAGGAATCGTCGATGTCCGACAACTTTGTGATATCGATTGCCGATCTGGAACGCCTGGGCATTGAATACAACCAGAAGACCAAGGAATCCTTCACAAAAATGGGATTCGGCCCCCTCTGGTTTCCGGATTTCATGTATGCGGTGATCCGGCTTCACGGTATCGATTTCAAACCAGGCCCCACCCCCAAGTGGAACTACCTGGCCTTGGAGACCGGGCTGGAATACCTCCGGACCTGGTCGGAACGGGCCAACGAGTCGGTTGCCAAGGAAGAAGAGTTCCAGTTCAAATATCTGTACC
>MIBM01000379.1:7872-8259 GCA_001830645.1 Spirochaetes bacterium RIFOXYC1_FULL_54_7 | reverse complement strand
GAGCGCAGGTCTGCTCTGGCCTTCCGGTGGTTGTCAAAAGACGGAGCCATCCCTCTGGACGACGAAATGGTATATGCTGGAATCTGCAGGGGTGCGGAAGGCAAGCAGGTGGCTGAGGCCTTCATGAAATGGTTCTACACCGAAGGAACGCAAAGGAAGATCCTCGAAGACGCCCGACGCTTCAGATCGATAGAAACCTCCTTTGGCGTGGCCGGCGGCTTCTCTTCGATCCGGGCGGTCAACGAAAAACTGTTCCCTTTGTTTTATCCTTCCCTGCTCGGGCGGCTGCCACCAGGATCCTACCTATCGGTTCCCCCGGCGCTTCCATCCTACTGGCCGGATCTCAGGCGTGAGGTGATCCTGCCCTTCCTGGTTGATGCCATGGCA
>MIBM01000379.1:7618-7848 GCA_001830645.1 Spirochaetes bacterium RIFOXYC1_FULL_54_7 | reverse complement strand
GCAGTGCTTGAGAACCGCGTACAGGCCTGGATGAAACGCCGCAGCGGCTTCTAAGCCCCGGGTTATCGACCCAGGATGGTCTCCCAGGTTCTGAAGAAATCATCATATTCGGCAGGACTGGAACACTTGACCACCCGGGCCCGCAATTCGGCGCCCCCTGGCATGCCCTTGAGGTACGAACATGCCTGCTTCCTGAACTCCACGCAGGCCAGGCGCTCGTCATAGAAAGC
>MIBM01000379.1:3095-7549 GCA_001830645.1 Spirochaetes bacterium RIFOXYC1_FULL_54_7 | reverse complement strand
CCCCCGCAGGACAGCCCTGGCACGGGTAAAGATGAAGGGATCTCCCATGGCTCCTCTGGCAAACATGACCCCGGAGACTCCCCCTGAAATCCCTGCCCCCCCGGAAACCCCGGCAGACAGTATGGCCAAGGCATCAGCTGCAGAAAACAGGTCTCCGGATGCGAAGACCGGGACAGGCAGCAATTCAGCCAGGCGGAAGAAGGCCTCCCTGTCAGCCTTGCCGGAATAGCCTTGGGCCCGGGTCCGGGCATGCAGGGTTATGGCCGAGGCACCGCCGTCCACGGCAGCCTTGGCGGCATCGATGTAATTGATGGATGAATCGTCCCAGCCGAGGCGTATCTTCACTGTGATAGGGGTTGAAACCAGAACAGTCATGGCCCGGACTATGGCTGCTATCCTCGGTGGGTCTTTCATCAGCGCAGAACCGGCACCGGTCTTGATTATCTTCGGAACAGGGCAACCGCAGTTTACATCTATGATGGCCGGATTCCAGCGGTCGGCCACCATGAGCGCTGCCCTGGCCATGGTAGCAGGATCGCCGCCGAAGAGTTGTACCGCATACTCGCTCTCGTTGGGAGCCCGCTCCAGCAGTACACCTGTCTTCATGGAACCACGGGTCAGGGCTTCGGAGCTTACCATCTCGGTAAACGCAAGATCACAGCCGGCATCGGCACAGACCGACCGGAAGGCGGCGTCGGAATAGCCTGCTACGGGTGCCAGGAACAGGTTTCCCCTGGTGGTGTACGATCCGATGCGGACTGGCTTGTGCAGATTCATGGAAGCTCCAGGATTCATGGACACTGGATTCATGGACACTCCAAAAAAACAGCCGGCAAGCTGGAGTATTCCCCCCTTGCCGGCTCTGATCAAGGCCTTGGTAATAGCCTTTGTATGTGCTCAGGCCGTAAGCTTGAACAGGCGGCAGGCATTCTGGTAGGTCGCCTCAGCCACTTCCTCGATGGGCATATCCAGGAGCATGGCTAGATCGTCCACCGTGGCCGGCAGATATTCCGGCTTGTTGCGCTTGCCCCGGAATTTGGAGGGCACCATAAAGGGCGCTTCTGATTCAACAAGGATGCGGTCCAGGGGTAGCATACGCACTGTATCATGCAGGTTTCGCGCATTGCGGTAGGTCAGGTTTCCCGCAAACGAGAAATACAGGTTCAGATCCAGGGCCCTGGATGCATACTCCGCATCCTCGGAATAGCAATGCAGTACTCCGCCGGCCGGTGGCAGGCGGTCGCGAAGCACATCCAGGACATCCTTGCCTGCCTCGCGGTTATGGATGATGACCGGCAGGTCATGCCTGGCTGCAACGTCAAGCTGATCAATGAACAACTCTATCTGGCTGTCCTTGTCTCCATAGCGATGGAAATAATCAAGTCCAATTTCACCTACTGCAATGACCCTGGTGAGCTTGAGGGCGTCTTCAAGTCTGGCGTGCCAGTCCTTGCCCGGGCTGGCGACCTCCGACGGCGACACGCCGGCGGCATGATAGACATGCTCGGCGGTTTTCAGGTTGTCATACACCTGGAAAAAGTCGATGAGGCTGTTGCATATACTGACAATCCGGGCTACGCCGGTCTGTTTTGCCTGCTGGCAGACAAGGAGCTGTTCGATCGGGTCATCGTAGATGAGCCCGATATGGGCATGAGTGTCAAAGTGACGCATTTGCATTTCCGTTGGGATTCGTGATGAGGGAGCCCGTAATCGGGTAGCTTGAGTGTAACACGACATCAGCCCATCGTCAACACAAACGGGACGGGCATAAATGCACCACTGCCGAGGACAGCTTTACATGCGGAAAGTCTCCCCCAAGTATATCTGCCTGGCGGTGTCCGATGCAAGTATCGCGTCACGGTCTCCTGAAACCAGTATCTTGCCACGGTTGATGATGTGGGCCTCGTGGGTTATCTCAAGGGTGTCACGTACGTTGTGGTCGGTTATAAGTACACCTATCCCTTTGGCGGCCAGGACACGTACGATACTCTTGATTTCATGCACCGCGATGGGGTCTATGCCCGCGAACGGTTCGTCCAGCAGGAGGAATTTAGGCTGTATGGCAAGAGCCCGGGCTATCTCGGTTCGCCGCCTCTCGCCACCGGAAAGGGTATATGCATACTGCCTGCGTAGATCGGCTATGCCAAACTCCTCCAGAAGACGATCCAGGGTTTCCTTGCGGTGGCGGCGGTCAAGATCCGGACGGGTTTCCAGTATCGCCCTGACGTTTTCCTCTACCGTCATCTTGCGGAAGACCGATGGTTCCTGGGGTAGGTAGGCTATGCCAAGTCTGGCCCTGCGGTACATTGGAAGGGATGAAAGCCTGTGATGGTCAAGATACACAGCACCGGCACTGGGATGCAAAAACCCGACTATCATATAGAAAACCGTCGTTTTGCCGGCACCATTGGGGCCAAGGAGACCGGTTATCTGTCCTGTTTTCATGGAAAAATCGACACCGTTTACAGCCACTTTCCTGCCGAAGCGTTTGACTAGGCCGCGAACTTCAAGAACATGGGTTCCAGCGCCCAGCTCGACCGGTGGCTCATCATCATAGTCTGCGGGTGTTCCCGGCTGTGAAACGTCTGGTACCACAACCGAATCAGGGCCAGATGCTGAGACTGGTGCCAGACCAGGGTCTGGATACCCGGCAACAAGGTCGGTTTCAGTCATTGCTGGTTCCCCTGCTGCTCTCCGGCACAGTCTCAGTCTTTGCAGCCTTGGCGGAAGCTACAGTACCCGAAACCGCACCCTGAAGGACTATGCTGTCGGTATCAAGGTCTACACGGATAAGGGAAGCCCGGTATTCGTCACCCTCACGACGGACCATGGGCGAGCCCGTCAGTTCAAGGGAATTGGCTGCCCTGTCGTAGCGCGCAAACTCGGAGCGGGCGGAGAGGTCTTTGCGTAGTATGCGCACGTTCACCTGGACTATGGCAAACTCCCTTATGTCGTCGTTTTCTATGAAGTCGCCTTTTATGACCACGCCGTTCTTGCGGTCTTCCATAACCGATGGACCGCTCAGTCGGGAAAGCTTGTCTACCCTGTCATAAAACAGGACTTCGGTGGTCAGCCGTAGCCCTCGCCCGTCATCGACTACAGTAACCTTCCCTCTTGCCTCGGCGTAGCGGAAGTCATCACAATACAGTTCTATGCGGCTGGCACTGATGCGCATACCATCGGAAAGCACCACTGCGTTGCCCTGCAGCAGTACCCGCTCGCGGCCCTTTGTCATCGACCCAGTCATGGAATCCGCAGAGAAGGAGAAATCGTCGGCACCAACCAGGCTGACCAGCAGAAGGCCAACTACAGCAGCAACTACCATGCGGGAGGCCTTCATTCGGCTTCCTTGGCAGGCAAGCTGTAATAACCAGTGGCTCTTTCGGTGAAACCGAAAGAGCGCCGTGCAGCATCTGCCTTGAACCCGGCCCCGGACACTCGTGAACCATCGTCATCCTGTATCGTGGTAACCGATTCGCTGCCACCCTCCAGCAGCCTTGCCTCACCGTCCCAACTGATGAAGGCCGATGTCACGGTGAGGCCATCCCTTGCGGACCTGACACTGACCTTGCCGGTCAGATCCGCGCTTTCTGTTTCAGTATTGAAGACCGCGGAATCGGCACGGCCTTCGGCGGCAACCACCGGAACCGCAACTGAACGGCTGCCGTTCGATCCAGGCGCCACCCGCTCGTATTCCACAAAACTCACCCCGGCCAGCTTGAGGGTACGGGTAGAACGGAAGGACTCCGCACGTTCAGCCGACAGGCGGAACCGGGGGCTGCCGTTCTCCACTATGGTGTGCACAAAATTGAATATCACCGTGTCTGGAATACGCTCATCCAGATCCTCTCCCAGGGTTACCCCGTAATCCAGGCTGCAGGCAGAGGACAGGGACAGAAATACCAGAACTGCGAGTGTACGGTGCAATCTAGCCACGCTTCCTGCCGTACTCCACAGAGGCTTTTACAAAGGCGGCAAACAAGGGATGGGGGGACACAGGCCGTGACTTGAATTCAGGATGGAACTGGACGCCCACTCCCCAAGGATGGTCGGGCCACTCGAGGCTCTCCACCAGTTCTCCGTCCGGGGTAAGGCCCGCAATTATCATGCCCGACTTCTCGTAGTCAGCCCGGCAGGTGTTGGAGAATTCATAGCGGTGGCGGTGGCGCTCGGATACAAGGGTAGCACCATAGGCCAAAGCTGGCTTTGAACCTTCCTTGAACAACGTGTCATTGCGACCGAGCCTCATGGTTCCCCCGAAATTCTTTACATCCACCTGGTCTTCAAGCAGGCTTACCACCGGATGTGCCGTATCCTGGTTGAATTCGGCCGAATCGGCATCTTCCCAACCCAGTACGTTGCGACCCCATTCAATGGCCATGATCTGCATTCCCAGGCAGATTCCAAAGCAGGGCAGCTTGTTCTCCCTGGCCCAGCGGGCGGCACAGACCATG
>MIBM01000379.1:0-3072 GCA_001830645.1 Spirochaetes bacterium RIFOXYC1_FULL_54_7 | reverse complement strand
CCGAAGCCACCAGGGATCAGCATACCGTCTACATCCTTCAGTATACTTCCATGATCGGCATCCGGGGCTTCGAAGCGACTGGAATCGATGCGTATGATCTCCACACCCGCGTCATTGGCTATGCCGCCATGGTACAGGGACTCCCAGACCGACTTGTAGGCATCATGAAGGTCCATGTACTTGCCCACTACACCGATGCGTACCCGGCGCTTGGGTTCCAGAACCTTGCGGACCACTTCCTTCCAGATCCTGAGGTCTGCATGTCGGCTCTCCACATTCATCCTTTTCAGGAGGAACTGGTCCAGGCCCTGCTCGTGGAACACAAGGGGAATCTCGTAGATGCTAGCCACATTGTGAGCCGATATCACACCTTCGTACTCCACATTGGTGAAGGCCGCCAGCTTGCGCCGTAGTGATTCGTCCAGGCCTGCATCGGAACGGCAGACCAGCACATCAGGCTGGATACCCACTTCCTGCAATTCCTTGACAGAATGCTGGGTTGGTTTGGTCTTGAGCTCCCCACCGCTTACTTCCGGAACCAGGGTCACATGGACACTGGCGGCATCGGTGCGGCCGTATTCATGGATGAGCTGCCTGGCGGCCTCCAGGAAGGGAATGCTCTCCATGTCGCCCACCGTTCCGCCGACTTCGACTATGGTCACATCGACATCGGGATCCTTGCCCACGGCTACAATGCGCGCCTTGATCTCGTCGGTGATGTGGGGTACCACCTGTACGGTCTTGCCAAGGAAACGGCCTTCGCGCTCCTTGTTTATGACCTCGCGGTACACCTGGCCAGTGGTAATGGAATTGGCCTTGGAGATGGGAGCATTGGTGAACCGTGCGTAGTTGCCAAGGTCGAGATCCGTCTCGGCCCCGTCGTCGGTAACGTACACTTCGCCATGCTGATAGGGGTTCATCGTGCCCGCGTCTACATTGAGATACGGGTCGATCTTCATCATACGAACCGAAAGTCCTCTGGCCTCCAGGAGGCTGCCCAGGGACGATGCGGTTATGCCCTTGCCAAGCGACGAACATACGCCGCCGGTCACGAAGATCAGTTTCTTCATGGGAGTGCATTATCCGCCACCGCGGGGCTCAGGGTCAAGGTGGCCTTCCTATTCATCTTTGAACATATGCACCAGTTCTGCGGGGTTGCGGCAGGCCACCAGCGAAGTACAGAAAGCCTTGGACCTGGACATCCTGGCTATCTCGGCCAAGGCCTCGATATGGGGGCCGGTCTGGTCAGGGGGTGCCAGGATCAGGAAAAACAGCCTGGCAGGCTGGCCGTCCAGGGATCCGAATTCGATACCATCCGGGGAGACCCCTATGGCGATGGTTAGTTCCCGGGCTGCCGCCGTCTTGCCGTGGGGTACGGCGATGCCTTCTGCCAGCCCGGTGGAACCCTTGGCCTCCCGGTCAAGGACGGCCCGCAGAACCGTCTGGGCATCCGTTATCTTGCCGGCCGCAACCAGCACATCCACCAGTTCACGGATCGCATCTTCCTTGCCGGATGCCTTCAAGGGCGCGCGGACAACGGATTCTTCTATCAAATCGATTAGTGCCATGGCCACCTTCCTGTGTTCATTCGAGGGCCTCGTAGAGGTCCCATATCTTGTCCTCGCCCTTGGCGACGAGAACGGGACATTGAGCGTTGCGCATGGCGCGCTCCGTTTCGTTGTACAATTCATCCCGTCTGCTGCGGATCTGTGAAATTTCGCCCAGTACCAGCAGGTCGATTCCCAGTTCGGTTACCTTTGCCTTTATCTCCACGTGCACGGCTCCACTTGACTTCTCGGTGCTCACCGGTACCCCCTTGCGGCGGGCCAGCTCGCGGACATGGTTCAAGTAGCGGCTGGCATCGCCGTCAAGGTCACGCCGGTATTCATCCTGCTCCGCCTCCAGGAAGATCCTGGACTTGACCAGCTCTGCCAAGGCCCTCGTATCCACGACGTACAAGGCGCACAGTTCCGCGCCCAGAGCCTTGGCCAGAACTATGGCATACTGGGCCGCGGTGATCGACTGCTCCGAGCCATCGACGTAGACCATGATCTTGCGTATGGGTCTCGTCATCCTTGGGGTACCTCCGGAACCTGTTTTGACAACCTGTCTTTTACCATTTTCATAAGGACGAACATGTCACGTTCGCTCTCTTCCAGCCTGTTCTGTATATAGTGCAGGGATTCATCCAGTTCGGGTATGGCAATCTTCTCCAGGGCATTCACCTTGCGTATGGTCTTGCGTACTTCCCGGGCCAGCCTGACTATGGACACCTTGAGTTCGGCCATGCGGCCCAGGAGCCCAAGGGCATCCCTGAAGGCCAGGACGGCACCGTCCATGCTGGCACTGGTATCCATCGGGCTGTAGTAAGGAGCTCCATCCACAAAGGACGTCTCCACCACCGGCAGGGCCACGCCCATGACCCGCCGCTGTTTTATGCTCATGGACGAGCGCAGGTCCACAGCGCTTGCCAGGGCACTTACCTTCAACCGCCCCATGGCAAGGACGGAATCCTCAAGGCCCGCATACGCCTTGGCCAGGGCAGCGTCTACCTTGGACTCGTACTCCACCGCCTGGTCAACCAGGTTCAGCAGCTCCAGCACCAGGATATTGCGTTTCTGGTCCAGCAGTTCGTGGCCCATCCTGGCAAACTTCAGTTCGTCCCGGAGGCGTATCAGGTTGGTCTTGGTAGGCGCGATGTTCCTCATGCCGGCGAATCCCCGTGATAGTGGACGTTCAGCTCCTCTTCCGTTACCCGGTGCAGTTCCTCGGCGGGCAATAAGCGCAGGGCTTCCCAGCCCAGGTCAAGGGTCTGTTCGATCGTACGGTCCTCGTCCTTGCGCTGGCTTACGAAGCTTCGCTCGAAATACTCGCCGAAGTCCATGTACTGGTGGTCCAGGGGGGTCAGTTCCTCCTCGCCGATGACCGAAGCCAGGTTGCGCACGTCCTTTACATAGCTGTAGGCGGCAAACAGCTGGCTGGCCAGGTGGGGATGGTCGTCCCTGGTCATGCCCTCGCCTATCCCGTCCTTCATCAACCGCGACAGGGATGGCAGGCCGGCCACCGGGGGGT
>MIBM01000378.1:977-1119 GCA_001830645.1 Spirochaetes bacterium RIFOXYC1_FULL_54_7 | reverse complement strand
ACCCTCGTTATCTAACCGCACATTTCCGCGGCTGAACAGGTTGGGTCCCGGCCCGCGAGGCGTGGCGGACTGTATCACCTGCCAGGTATATCCAGAGAACAATATTGTCGAACTCTGACGGATGGCGGGCGCGGTCCAAGCA
>MIBM01000378.1:592-922 GCA_001830645.1 Spirochaetes bacterium RIFOXYC1_FULL_54_7 | reverse complement strand
TGGTCACTGCGACTCTCGGCGAGCTGTTTCCCGCAAGGCCTGGAACGCGGGCCCGTCTTCCCTCCAGGCATGGCAGGAATCCTTCAGGAACAGGGCGCCGGAGGCGGCACGCCCGCTTGCCGCGGCGCCGGACTCGCGGCTTTCAATATCGAGCAATGCCCAGTACCCCTGCAGGATGGCGGGCGCCATGGTCGTCAGCAAGTGGACCAGGTGCGTACAACCAACCTTGCCCCCGGCTAGATTCTTGATCACTCCCGTGAACCCCCGCCTTATGGAAATACCCAGCACGGCATCCAAAGAATGCGCCAGAAAATTACAATCATCCATGGG
>MIBM01000378.1:0-578 GCA_001830645.1 Spirochaetes bacterium RIFOXYC1_FULL_54_7 | reverse complement strand
CGACCTCTATATCCTCGATAGTCAGCTCGGGTAATTTTAAAAGGACATGGATTTCAAGATTGTGCAGGTCCCCGGCCTCGAACCGGTAGCCGTTGAAGCCCACGCTCGGAGCGTGCCGCACATCCCTGAATTGCCCCGTGCACAGGATATGAGAGGCATCCACCGCAAACGTAGACATTTCGATAGTCCTGGTGTGGACCTTTTCACCCGCCAAGCTCGTCAGCCTACCCATGCGCTACACCTCGCCATCCAGATTTCAACTGCATATAAGCATGAAAAAGCGGCATAAATCCAGTAAAAACAGCCTTACGAAGCCAGCTCCATGATAAACCTCGAACCGTGAGCGCGGTCTATGCTGATGGTGCCGCCCATCTGCTGTACCAGCATACCTATAAGTTCCATGCCAAAGCCGGTAGACGACTCCAAGGAAATGGAATCAGGCAGGCCGGGGCCATTGTCCGCATATATGATCGTGATCGTAGATCCGGTTTTAGTCGCTGTAATGGTTATAGTTCGTTCCGAGATTCCAGTGAAGGCGTATTTCATTGAATTGGATATCAGTTCATTGATGATTATTG
>MIBM01000377.1 GCA_001830645.1 Spirochaetes bacterium RIFOXYC1_FULL_54_7 | reverse complement strand
AGCCAGGCGCCTGTCCCAGTCTTCCACCTTGTCCTTGCCATAGCTGCCATCGATCACGGACTCGACGGCCTCCCGGTAGCATTCCACGGTGGTCCTGACGTATTCGGGCGGCCGTGCCCTGCCTTCTATTTTCAGTACCCGGGCCCCGGCCGCCAGCACCCGGTCCAGGAAGTGTATGGTCTTGAGGTCCTTCGGGGACATGATGAACGGACCATCCACCTCCAGTTCGTCTCCTGTTTCACGGTCGGTCAGGATGTAGCCGCGTCTGCATGACTGCAGGCAGGCTCCACGGTTTGCAGAGTTGCCGTACTGGTGCAGACTCAGATGGCATTTGCCGGAAACGGCCATGCACAGTGCCCCGTGGGCAAAGAGTTCGATCCGTACCAGCTTGCCCGAAGGGCCTCGTATATCGTTCTCTTTTATTGACTGGCTGATGGCGGCCACCTGATCCAGATCGAGTTCCCTGGCCAGTACCACGACATCTGCCCAGGATTTATAAAAGTCCAGGGCGGCGGCATTGGAGATGCTCAGCTGGGTGGAAAGGTGTACATCAAGCCCGATGGCCGCGGCGTAGGCTATGGCCGCCTGGTCGGACACTATGACGGCACTGATTCCGGCATCCTTTGCCGCGTCCATCAATTGCCTCATCGCCGGCAGATCGGCATCGTACAGGGTGGAGTTCACGGTCAGGTAACTGCGCACTTCCATACCCGAGGTGATGCGTACTATCTTGCGCAAGTCGTCCAGGCCGAAGTTGGCCGAACTGGCAGAGCGCATGTTGAGGCCGCCTGCGCCGAAGTACACCGAATCGGCTCCGGCCCGGATGGCTGCCACAAGGGCTTCGTAGGAGCCAGCGGGGGCCATGATCTCCACATCGCCCCGTATGAATCCTGTCCCGACCAGATGCCCCGGGCTGGCTGTCAAGCCCTGTCCGGGTCTGTCTGACTGGGGGAGCGGTATTTCTTGGGAGGGCATGATCTGGTCTCCTGGGCTTGGGTTGATACTGGATCCATGAAAACCCGGATTGCCCTGGTTTATCAAGTCTTGAATTTTTAAGTCCTGATGCTGTTTGCTCGTTATAGGAAAATTTAGATCCATTCAATCTGAACACGTTTCCGAGGAGCAAAGTCCATGCAATACTATCTCCTTGCTTTCTATATACTTTTCTGCTCTACTGGGTTCATGGGAGGCGCGGCCCTGTTCATCCTTGGCCTGAGGGCATGAGTCCGGGGCTGAACCTGTTTTTGATTTCCGCCGTCAACATTCTGAATGTTGCAGTCTATGCGGTTTCCATCGTACTCATCCGCCACATCTCACCTCCGGCCAGCCGTAGGAAAGGCTTCCTGGTGGTGCCGGAAATATTAGCCGGTCTGGTAATCGTGAAGACCCTTGTCAATCTGGTTCTTACCCTGCTGGTCTCAACCGGTCACAGCGGCGGCTCTCTGGGTCTGGAGGCTCCAAAGCCTGGAGTCTTACAGGATACGTACTAGGCGGGCTGGCTCTGGCGGCCTTCGGCGTTGTTGCCCGGGGGCTGCTGGCGCCAGGGGAGCCTCCCGCCTTGCGCCCCTGGATCAAGGGGTACGGCCTCTGTGCCTTTATTTTTGCACCCATGGGCCTGATCGAGTATGCGGTTCAGACTGCCGGTATCCCGGGCCTGCCCTATGTTTCCCTGGATCATCCGTTTTACCTGGCCTGGAATCTGGTCTCCATGAGCGCGGCCATCCGGATCTTAAAACCCGGCTGCCCCGGTTTGCCTGGATTGCTCCTTTCCCGGCGGCTGGTCTCAGGTTTCCATGTAGTATCACCCATGAAATCGAATTTGGGTATCAGATCAGGCAGAGGCCTGGGAATGATACAAATTACTTAGCTTCGGAAGCCCGAGGATCAGATGCATCTCGTATTTTACACCAGCTCCGCAACCTGTATTTTTGGACCACCGTAAGGTGGATGAAACCCCTGACGGAATTTTCAAGAGGTTCCATGAATGCAATCAACGATGCTGAGGTAATGGGCGATGGAGCAAACATGATTGACGATGGAGTTGACTCAATGGGAGACAGAAGGTCGACTCTGGTAAGGCTGCGTTCCAAGCCGTTGGCATGGATGACGTTTTTTGCCGCGTTTCTGCTGTTTGGAGCCTGCAACGGCCTATCCCATGATCCTGCATTGTTTTCCGCCGACGATTGGATCGCACAGGAGGGAGATACCTACTCCTGTGTACGACGCGCAGCATGCAGCACACCAGTCAGGAATTGGACCAGGGGCTGGCCCAGGATCTGGCAATTTCATTATCGGGATTCTACGGCAAGCATTCGGTCTGGATGATGGATGTCGCAACTGATGCCAGCCATTGATGCAACCAGACGCAGTGAACAGCCCGGTGGTCAGGGGGCTGTGAGGCTCGTGCTCCTTGCGGCCGTGGTACTGGCGGCTGGTGACTGCGCCAGCACAAGCCCGGATGCAGCTACCCCCGCCACTGTCCAATTGCCCCGGGCCTCATCGGTGCTCGGACGCCTGTACGCCGTCGAAGAGCTCCACAGGGATTTCAGGAAGTTCCGCACCATCTTGGAACGTAAAACCGTAGGACTGTATACCGACCGGGCCAGGCTGACAGCCATGCTGGATGAGGCCGAGGTGGTTCTGGCAGAGTCCATGACGGGACCCATGACCGAGCTGCAGTTCTACCGCTTGCTGGCTCCGATAATTGCCGGACTGCGTTGTGGCCACAGCTTCCTCAGCGTGTCGGCGGAGATGGAGGGGCACCTTCGCACCGAGGCCCTGTTCTTCCCCCTGGGTGTCCGTATTTTCGGTGACAGGCTGTTCGTGGTGGAAGACGGCCATGGCCTCGGCGTGCCGCCGGGGTCGGAGATCCTTGTCCTGAACGGGAAGGTGGCGGCTGGGCTCATACAGCTCATATGCTCCAATGCCGTCACGGTTGGCCGTGACCATGGCCACCCCCGCCGGGACGCGGAGCTGTGGTTTGCCTCCCTGTATTACAGTTATGTGGACACCCCTGACAGATTCGCCCTGGAGCTTTTACCCCCTGAGTTGCCTGCGGGGTTGCCTGCGGAGTCAGACACTGCGGTGACCATGGAGATTCCGGCAGTGCGCGATGCACGGTTGGCCAAGCTTGCCCAGGCCATAGTCTACGACATGGTGAGCGCCCCGTACCCCAGAGCCTTCCAGGAGCACCATGCCGTCCTGACTATCACAACCTTCAGCTACCGCAAGCCCAAGGCCTACTATGCCTTCCTCAAGGATTTCTTTGCGGAGCTGTCGGCACGCCAGCTGGATACCCTTATCCTTGACCTGCGGGGCAACTACGGCGGCTCGCCGGCTCCCACGGCGGAGTTGTTCAAATACCTGCTCGACAAACCGATTCCCTTTTTTGCCAGGAACAACCCGGTCTACCTGGCACCCTGGAAGAAACCTCAGAAACCCGCGCTCGAGGCCTTCCACGGTACTCTGCATGTGCTGGTCGATGCGGCGGCTTTCTCCATGAACAGCTTCCTCATAAGCCTGCTCAAGCATCATGGCATAGGCACCCTGGTGGGTTCTGCCACAGCCGGCAGCTGGGCCTGCAGCGATGCCGCCATGGGCGCAACCCTGAAGACCACTGGCTTGCGGCTCAAGTATTCGACCCAGGCTTTCTACACCCCTGTGCAGGGGCAGGAAGCCGGAATCGGCATAGCCCCCGATATCCCCGTGGAGTGGACTTTGGCGGATCACCTTGCAGGCCGTGATCCCGTGCTTGCCGCGGCCCTGGCACTGGCTGGAGCCTCTGCGGCTGATTGATGGCTTTTCTGCCCGTATCCCGGGGAGAATGACCGGCAGCGCGATGCGTTTCATGGCTGGCTGACGGAGCTGGATTGACAACCGGCTTCCAGCCAGCCATGGTATACCCATGAAACGACCATCGACCGAACGCTTTGACCGGGACCTGCAGTACTACAAATTCTGCGCCTACGGCTTCCTCAAGGACCTGCGCTTCTTCGAGCCCTTCCTGCTCCTGTTGTTCCTGGACAAGGGACTGTCCTACCTCCAGGTGGGCAGCCTCTATGCCCTGCGGGAAGTAATGATAAACATCGTGGAGATACCATCGGGCATCATGGCCGATGCCATGGGCAGGCGGCGGACCATGATCATGTCCTTCCTGGCCTATATCGTGTCCTTTGGCCTTTTCTTTTTCTCGCAGTCATATCCGGCCCTACTGGTGGCCATGGGAGTGTTCGCCTTCGGCGACGCCTTCCGCACAGGCACCCACAAGGCCATGATCTTCGACTACCTCAAGCTCAAGGGCTGGGCAGACCAGAAGACCCACTATTACGGCCACACCCGCTCGTGGTCCCAGCGGGGCGCCGCCCTCTCCGCCCTGATCGCAGCCGGACTGGTCTTCATTCACGGATCCTACGCCCCGGTGTTCCTTTTCACCATCATCCCCTATGTGCTGGATCTCCTGCTCATGATGAGCTATCCCGCGGTCCTGGATGGCCCCCGTCATGCCCAGCGCGGCGCCCTGCGCGACGAGTTTGTCCATGTCATCAAATCCTTCATCTCCAGCTTCAGGAATCCCGCGGCCCTGCGCGCCATAGCCAACCAGTCCCTGTACACCGGATACTACAAAGCCAGCAAGGACTACCTCCAGCCCATGCTCAAGGCCTTTGCCCTTGGCCTGCCCTTCTTCATGGACTATGCCGACAAGGAGCGCAGCGCCCTGGTCATAGGCGTCGTGTACTTCGCCCTGTACCTTGGCACCTCCTGTGCCGCCAGCTCATCCGGCCGCTTTGCCGACAGCTTCAGCAGCCTGGCCCTCCCCCTGAACGGCACCCTGTTCACAGGCATAGGCCTTGGGCTTGCAAGTGGCGTGGCCTACGCCCTGGGCCTGCCTGCCCTGTCCATAGTGCTGTACATAGGCATCTACCTGATAGAAAACCTGCGCAAGCCCATGGGCATAGCCTACGTCAGCGAGCGCATGAACCAGGACGCCCTAGCCACTGCCCTGTCCGCAGAATCCCAGGCAGAGACAGTCTTTACCGCCCTCATAGCCCTGGCCCTTGGCTTTGCCGCCGACCTCTGGGGTCCCGGCCTTGGCATCATGGCCGTCTCGGTCCTGTGCATGCTCGCCGCCTGGGTCCTGCGTCTGAAGGACGAGCCGGCTGCGAGCACCGGCAGTTGATTTGTTTCAACTTTCTTTGGGCGGGGGAGCACCCTG
>MIBM01000376.1 GCA_001830645.1 Spirochaetes bacterium RIFOXYC1_FULL_54_7 | reverse complement strand
ATCTGCCGGGATTCTTCCTGTCTGCCCTGTGTTTTGATGGTGAATACGAATTAGTGATACAGCGACGGGACGGATACCGGGATCTGGATTACGAACTGACCAGATCCAGCCTTGTGGAGGCGGTAGGCGATCTGCATGATACGGCTTCGCTGGTGCTGGTACGCAGGTTTCTGGAGTCCCAGGAAGAATAGCCCCAAGAAGGGGTGTAGCAGTCAGAACACAAGTAGTGAAGGTCTGACTGAAGGCAGTACTGAAGGAGAAGTCATAGTATGGCAAAGATGACCTTGGATCAGCTCCGGAAGCTCCGGGAAGAGAAGAAGGATGATATGAGCCGCCGTGAGGTGGAGGGCAAGGAAATTCAGGTAATCGTCGGCATGGGAACCTGCGGTATAGCGGCAGGAGCCAAGGCAACCTTCGATGCCATCCTGAAGGCAGTGGATACCCAGAATCTGGCCGGCAGTGTAGTGATACGCCAGACAGGCTGCATGGGCCTGTGCCATGTGGAGCCCACCGTGGAGGTGGTTGTTCCGGGCATGCCGGCCACGATCTATGGCAGGGTTGATGCCACAGTGGCCGCAGACATAGTACGCAAGCACATCGTCGACAGGAAACTGGTCAACGGTTACATCTACGATCGCCCAGCGGTCGACATCATCAAGAGCTAATTCGGAGGCTCCATACCATGGCGTACAAACAGTTCATATTGGTATGCGGCGGCACGGGCTGTGAGTCCAGCAAGGCTGACGACATATTCAGAGAGCTCCACGCGCAGGCAGATGCCCAGGGCGTCGGTGACGAAGTGCAGATAGTCAAGACCGGTTGTTTTGGTTTCTGCGAGAAGGGGCCCATCGTAAAGGTGCTACCAGCTGAATCTTTCTATGTCGAAGTGAAACCCGGCGACGCGAAAGAGATCATTTCGGAGCAGATCATCAAGGGCCGGGAGGTAAACCGCCTCCTGTACAAGGATGACCACAAGAAAGACCGTCTCAAGGTGGAAGATATCGACTTCTACCAGAAGCAGTACCGCATTGTCCTCCGCAATTGCGGCATCATAAATCCGGAAAATATCGACGAATACCGGCCCTTGAGAAGGTGCTTTTTTCCATGAGCCCCGAGGATGTGATAAACGAGCTCAAGATTGCGGGACTCCGCGGCCGCGGCGGTGCTGGTTTCCCCACCTGGCGCAAGTGGGACTTTACCCGGGTAGTGGGCAGCGACCAGAAGTACGTAGTCTGCAATGCCGACGAGGGCGACCCCGGTGCGTACATGGACCGTTCCACGGTGGAGGGAGATCCCCATTCCGTAATCGAGGCTATGACCATCTGCGGCAAGGTCATCGGCGCAAGCCAGGGTTATGTGTATATTCGGGCTGAGTATCCCCTGGCCATCGAGCGCCTCAAGATAGCCCTGAACCAGGCGCGGGAATACGGCCTTCTGGGAGACAAGATACTGGGTTCCGGTTTCTCCTTTGACATCGAGATACGTCTTGGTGCAGGTGCCTTTGTCTGCGGCGAGGAAACGGCCCTGCTGCGGTCCATAGAGGGCGACCGGGGTACCCCGACGCCCCGCCCGCCCTTCCCGGCGATAAAGGGACCTG
>MIBM01000375.1:7190-9046 GCA_001830645.1 Spirochaetes bacterium RIFOXYC1_FULL_54_7 | reverse complement strand
CCAGGCGTGCCCCGGGGATTTCTACAGAAACCGACTCGCTGAACTGTGCCCATTCCGCACCCTCTGATCGGGTGGCTTCCATGATGCCTGACACGCTTCCTACCAGGTCCATGGGCTGCCAGCCAGGCGAGTCGCCTACCAGTACCCTGGCGGCACCCCGGCTCTTGAAGTATCTGATGGCTGCCCGCAGTACCGCCGGGTGGGTGGTGGCCGCCCGCTGGGGGGCACTGGCGTTGAGGAGGTTCGGCTTCAGGAGCACCACCGCGCCGGACGGAACGGTGCTGCCGGCTTCGTCTGCGGCCAGGGCAACAGCGGCGTCCACAAGATCCTGGTTGTCATAGGAGGCACAGTCACACAATGAGACGATCATCTGGCTGTGGTTCATCACAGGCTGCCGGAAATTCCAAGGCCTGCCTGCCAGGAGCTTGGCTCTGGATCCCAGGCAAGCCCGCCGAACAAACGGATTCCTATCGGTAGTTCAGGCGGCAGGAAGCGCACTTCAAGTCCTGTCTGTAAAGGCCAGGCCATATCGATGCTGTCATCAAGGCTGGTACTCTCGATTCTGGCTGACAGTGAGACAGAGGCTGAATAACTGGCAAGGGTCAGAGCCGACCCTAGCCCGGCCCTGGCCGAGAAACCATCCTGCCAGTAGGCTCCGAGGTCCGGGGCAAGCACCAGGTTTGCAAAGCGCGAGCCGAGGCCAAGGGTAAGTCCACCCCTGGCCCAGGATGGCGATGTAACCGAGGCTGCAGCCACCCGGCCGTCGGCATTGAAAGCCAGTCCTACCGGCCCGGCAAATGGAACCGGGATTTTCAGGCCCAGAAGACCTGCACCCGAGCCATCCTCGACTCCGGCTTCCACAGCAAGGCCAGCGTCAAGCAAGCCTTCAAGGGACACAGATAAACCTATCAAGGCTCCCCCCGTTGGCTCGGCCTTGAAATTTCCACGGATGAAGCCCGCGATAGCCAGTCCCGCGGATGATTCAGCAGGCGCAAAGGCTTCCGGAGCCCAGATGGATCCCGGAATGGCACCATAGGAGCCCTTGGGTGTAACCACGATGGAGGAATCGATGGTGATGTATGATTCGAACAGATACTCGTCTTTAATAGATGGGAGACCCTCTACAGGGATGACCCGGATGCTCTGCAGGTATCTGCCATCTGCCACTGGATTGAGGTCCTGGCCTTTTCCATTCCACTCGATCGTCTGGTCCCAGTCAGAGAAGACCTCCGAGCTGAGTACATCGACCAGGGAGCCGTCGGGTGCATGGATGCTGGTCTGGGCGCGGCCGGGAGCGCTTACCGTGAAGGAGCTGCGGACCAGCCCTCTGGCTCCAGCATTGCGTGGATTGAACCTTGTGCGTGAGATTGAGTATCCGGAGGCCTCGAAGGGAGCCTGCTCGAGCACAGCCTCTGCCTTTACGACCTGGTTCTCCAGTACAAAGACCCGAAGTGTCTTTTCACGGTAACCGAAGGCCTTCACTGTGAGGAAGGCATTACCTATGGGCAGTTCCAGCATGCCGGACTTGTATTCATCGCCATCGAAGATGACGATGGCATCCCCTGGTTCGGTCTGCAGCTGGACGAAGCCAGTCTTCAGGATCAGGGAAGCGGTGACCGTAGTGGTGGTGTCCGGGGCAAGGGTCAGCTGTATGCTGTTGTCGTAATATCCGTCCATTCTGAGTATGAGCAGGTGCGATCCTGGGCTCAGGCCGGTGATATCCAGGGGAACCGTACCCCGCCGGATATAATCTACCCAGACCTCGGCGCCGCGGACATCACTCCGGACCGAGAGGGCAGAAGATCCGCCAAGTGCCGTAGCCTCCACTTTTACCTCGGGCAGAGGAGAATTGGCAA
>MIBM01000375.1:4027-7165 GCA_001830645.1 Spirochaetes bacterium RIFOXYC1_FULL_54_7 | reverse complement strand
TATGATGAGTGGCAGGGTTGGATGTCTCATACCGATACTCTAGCCTACTATTGACGATCCGCCAACCTGAGGTTAGGCTGGACTGGCACTCGCCGGCCATCGAGCCGGTCTGTGCTGGTGCTGCCTCCCGGTACCCTTGGTATGGCGGGGACGCAGACGGAAAGGGGAAGACATGTGTGGAATAGTCGGTTATACGGGGCCTAAACAGGCCTCGCGGATCCTCGTCGAAGGGCTCAAGCGCCTTGAGTACCGGGGCTACGATTCAGCTGGCATTGCGGTACGGGAAGATGACGAGGCCGGTGGCAGCCAGAAGCCCATCGTCCTTATCAAGAAGCAGGGCAAGATAGCGGAACTGCGCAAGGCAGTGCCCAAGGACATGGCCGGCCATGCCGGGATCGGGCACACCCGCTGGGCAACCCACGGAGCCGTCAATGACATCAATGCCCATCCCCATCTGGACGCCAGCGGCAAGGTGGCCATAGTCCATAATGGCATCATAGAAAATTATATGTCCCTCAAGGAAATGCTCGAGAAGAAGGGTGTCGTGTTCATCAGCGAGACCGACAGCGAGGTCATAGCCCATCTTGTGGCCTACCTGTATCGGGGCGATCTTGAAGCTGCTGTAAAGGCAGCGCTGGGACAGCTCAAGGGCACCTACGGTATAGCAGTGATGCATGCCGATGAGCCAGGCAGGATAGTCGGCGCCCGGAACGGGAGCCCGCTGGTTGTAGGCATAGGTGATGGTGAAATGCTCCTGGCCAGCGATGTCACCGCCATGCTGGCCCATACCAAGCGGGTCGTCTATCTGAACGACGGAGAAGTCGTTTCGATAACACCTGCGGATTTCAGGATAAGCGATCTTTCAGACCAGGCCATCGATCCAAAGATAGACTTGGTAACCTGGGAGCTTGGAGCCATCGAAAAAGAGGGTTTCTCGTGTTACATGGAGAAGGAGATCTTCGAGCAGCCTGAGTCCATAGAGCGGGCCCTGTCCGGACGCATGGATATGGAGTACGGCACTGTAAAGTTCGGCGGCCTGAACCTGTCCAAGAAGGAACTGCTGGCGATACAGCGGGTGCGTGTGATCGCCGCCGGAACCAGCTGGCACGCTGGACTGGTGGGTTGCCATCTGTTCGAGTCCATTGCCCGGCTTCCTGCGGTGTCCGAACTGGCCAGCGAACTGCGGTACCGCAATCCGGTTGTGGAGCCCGAAACCCTGTACTTCGCAGTGTCACAGTCGGGTGAGACAGCCGACACCCTGTATGCCATGAGGGAGATACAACGCAGGGGTGGCAGCGTGCTGGGCATCTGCAATGTGGTCGGATCGACCATAGCCCGGGAGAGCGACGGTGGTGTATATGTGCATTCCGGCCCGGAGATAGCCGTGGCGTCGACCAAGGCCTTCACCAGCCAGCTTGCAGCTTTCTATCTGGTGACCCTCGCCATGGCGAGGATGCATGACATGTCACACCATGAGGGCGTCCGGTTCCTTGAAAACCTGAAGGCGGTGCCTGAGCTGGTACGGAAGACCCTGGGCCTGCGTGACCACATCCAGAAGATAGCCAAGAAATATGCCCACGCAAAGGACTTCCTGTTCCTTGGCCGGGGCATACTGTATCCCATAGCCATGGAAGGAGCCCTGAAGCTCAAGGAGATTTCGTACATACATGCCGAAGGCTACGCGGCAGGGGAGATAAAGCACGGTCCCATCGCACTGATAAGCCCCGATACGCCAAGTATCTTCCTGGTGCCTAACGATCATCTGCGGGAAAAGACCATTACCAGCATGAAGGAGATCAAAGCCCGGGGCGGCCCTGTGGTAGCCATAGCCGAGGAGGGCGATGAGCTGGTGGCATCCATTGCCGATGACTACATACCGGTGCCGAAATGCGATGCCCGCTTCCAGCCCTTTACCATGGTTATACCGGTGCAGCTGTTTGCCTATTTCTGTGCCCTTGAACTGGGGCGGGATGTGGACCAGCCCCGGAACCTGGCCAAGAGTGTGACGGTGGAATGAAAGTGCGCAGGAGTCTGCCCGTCCTTGCCATTTCCGCGCTGGTCCTGCTGTTTGCAGGGTGTACGGTGGGCGGGGAGGGAGGGACTCCTGGTGCTGGCGAGCTTCCTGCTGCCGCCAGCGGATCCATTCCGGGTGCGTCACCCAAGACACTTCTGCCAGTCCTGGGCCCAGCCCCAGGCCTTGTCCCGGTTCAGGGGCAGGCCGTTCTGGTGCGTGGGTCAGAGTCTGTGCGGGGGATAGCTGGTTTCGGCCGGAACGCCATTCCGGCGTTGTTCGGTGAGTATGCCCTTGCGGCCACCGGAGGTGAGGTGCAGATCCTGGCTGTCTGGTTTACCCGTGAAGCCCTGGTGCTGGACGATGCCTGGGCGGCCCTGTCCTGCTCGGGTTTGCCTGCCGGTTTTACCCTTGCCCAGTCCAGTCCTTCGGGAGATGGCTCGTTTGTCGTGGTAGCATCGACAACTGACTACCGTCTGGTTATCCGCCTGCCTGCAGGCTTTGGCAGCCCCTGCCGCTTCACCGCTGTGCTGCTTGAGCGCTTCATGTTCTTCATGCGCAATGCTGTCAGGGAAGAGGATATCTCCTTCCCTGCCTTCCTGCAGTTCTGACCAGCGCCAGCGGTTTGGTCAAATCCACCGGTCTCGTCAAATTCACCGGTCCGTTTAAATTCACCGGTCCGTTTAAATCCCCCTGAGCAAGGTTTCGTAGAACAGGCAGCAGCGATGGATGTTATCTACCGACACCCGCTCGTTGGCTGCATGGATCTGCGCTATGTCTGCAGGCGTCTGGAACAGCGGAGTAAAGCGGTAGATCGCCGGCGTGAGGCTGCGGTAGTGCTTGGTATCCGTACCAGCGGTGAACATGAACGGGATGGTTCCAGCCTCGGGGAAGGCCACTGATACAGCCGCTTCGATGGACTGATAGCCAAAATGGTCAACCGTAGATTCGGGCATGGGGTCGTTGGCGCGGCCCTCGTGGGCCAGCCGTGCGCTGGCTCCGCAACCGGCGGCCATTCCGCTGATTCTGGTCATGGTTTCACCGACGGTGCTGCCTGGAAGCACCCGGACATTCAGGATGGCCTTGGCGCTTTCCGGCAGGACATTTTCCTTGTCTGATCCTGTCAG
>MIBM01000375.1:0-3793 GCA_001830645.1 Spirochaetes bacterium RIFOXYC1_FULL_54_7 | reverse complement strand
CTTCAGGACATCGCAGGCTACCGGCCCACCTTCATCAAGCAGGAACTCCGCTTGTATTTCCCGTTCAGCCAGGATGCCAGCGATGGTACGGGCTCCCCTGGTTCCACCCGTTTCCTCGTCACCCCCAAAGGCCAGGTAGACTGATCGTCTTGGTACGAAGTCTTCGCTCAACAGCCTTTCTGTCGCTTCAAGAACCGAGACCAGAGTTATCTTTATATCCTGGCATCCTCGTCCGTGAACGTAGCCATCGCGTATGGTTCCCGAGAAAGGGCCGTGCTCCCATAGTGCGATGTCTCCCGGAGGCACCACGTCGAAGTGGGCTGTGAGGACCACGGGGGCCAGGCTTGCGTCCGAGCCTGGCCATTCCAGCAGCAGCGCCCTGTCGCCTGCATCCACATGGATCAGCCGTGACATGACCAGGGGGAAGAGCCGGGAGACCTCCTGGAACAGCGCCTCGAAGGCTGCATTGTCCTCCTGTTCGGGATCGAAGTACGAGACAGTCGGAATCCTGACCAGAGAGGCCAGTTTTTCTTCCGCCCCGGCAAAGCGTGCGGCCTTGCTTGTGTCCAGGCTTCCTGTTGCCTTGGCCTTTGGCACCGCCATGGCCTGCAAAAGGCTTACAACCAGTACAAGCAGGATGAAAGTAATGGCTGTTGCCAGCATGATGAAGATTGATGTCATTTTAAACCACCCATCTGCCCGATGCGGGCCTGCAAGGTCTCACCGAACGGAAGAGCCAGGAGGCCGGCGAGCTGCAACGCATCCAGCCTCAGTCCAGAGGCCTCCACTGTGGAACCCTGGGTTGACCAGGTTACAGGTGAAAGTATTTCGGAGGCCTGCTGTGGCCACAAGCTTCTGGCCAAGGCATAGACAAACAGCCTGCACAAAGGCGTGAAGACCACCGCCGATCGTTCCATGGCAAACTCGAAACCCAGAAAGAGAACATACTGATCATCCATCCTACGGGTCGAGATCAGCATGGCTTCAAGGGGAAGCCCGCTTGCATCAACAGGCAGCTTGTTGTCCAGAAATGAAAACGGATCCGGAAGGTACATGGCAAGGTCATTGTTCCAGGCAGTGCTCCAGAACTCCGGTACCGGATGCGGCTTGTCATAGCCTCCCGAAGTGATGGCGTCCAGGGGTGCAGTCCCGACAAGGATCTGCCCCCTTGAGGTAAGGGCTAGCCTGAACCCATCCTCCTTATTGATCCAGCTGTGCCCTTCCTTGGCCCAATGCCTGTCGGTGTTCAGTTTCAGGGCTATGGAACGGGTCGGAAACTTGCCGGATACCACACCGTATACAACAGGTTTGCTGGCTTGGCCACCAGGGATCCCGAAAGGAGGCATGACAGCAAGGACCACGGATTCTGTCCGCTCCAGCATGTCAGCCGCCAAGGTTATCCCGTATGGTTCGATGTATGGAAAGATCAGCTCATCCGCCATGACCGGATTGATCCGTAGGTAGGCCACGGCACCTGCGGGAAGCAGGCGTTCCGGCTCAAGCTCTGCAGGTATGCGTATCCGCGTAGCGCAGGAGGCCATGACCAGCGGAGCCAGGCACAGCAGGAGAGCCTTTTTCAGGCGGTTCCTCCCCGGAGGGTTTTTAGTAGGCAGGAGGCTTTTATATAGGAGACGTTTATGAAGATGGCCACTCATGGATGTATTGTTCATCATAAACCTCTTTGTGAAATAGCGTGCAAGGCACGACTTCTGTGTTCCATAGCCGCCTCATGCCAGTGGTACAGCGTGCTTGCATAGAAACCGGAGTCTACCTGGCAACTTGGTGGCTTTTCGCCCAAGGATTTCAGAAGCTCGTTCTTGGCCCAGGCCAGTTTGTCGTAATTCTTGATGTCGGCGAACAGGAGTGTCCTTGGGTTGGCTCCTGTCTCAAGCTGCCAGTCCCGGGCATCCCAGGGTGCTATATCCCAGCGTATCGTATAGTCCGCCAGCCGCTCCTCCCTGGATTTGCTCTGCCAGATCGACTGCATGGAATCCAGTACCAGTTCCTCGTCGCCGAAGGATTTGTTGTTATAGATGCACAGGTAGCGGTAGATCTTGCGCCCTGCCTGGACGAAACGCTGGGCATTGCTTATCCGGCGTTCGGGTTCCGGCAGCCGTGGGTCGAACCATATCCGGTCGGGTTCATCAGGCTGGGTCAGTGCCTGCAGATGCCCCGCTGGAGGTAAGCTGAGCATGGAACTGTCGCTGGTGATGCGGTTCCCTTCCTCTACCAGACCCGAGAAGTTCTGATGGGCCCAGGTGTCGGCAAAGGAATGCAGGGCTATGCCCATCAGGAAGGGGTCTTTTTCCCTGAAGGCCTGAATCACCAGTTCTTTTGCGATTTCACCATTAGGGCGGACGGTGTATGGATTGGCTTTGTCCTGGGGGTACCCATCCAGTCCGCCAGTTATGCCACCGGGTATGAAATGGAAGGGCAGGTAGACGTCCCGGCGCACAGCCTCATCCCAGAATACATAATTCTGGGTGACCGTTATACTTAGCTCTTCCCTGGGCGTAGAGAAATGCAGGGGATAGGTTGAAGCATCAACATACTGGGATGAGGCTGCCAGCAAGCCGGAAAATCGATCATCCAGCCCTGCTTGCCTGGCTAGGTAGTAGATGCTGAAATAATGGAATTCGATATTCATCCCCTGAAGCTAGCATGCGGACTGCCCATGGGCAAGCGGGAGTGGGGGCTGGATGCTGACCTGAACGGTTGGCATCGCCTTGTTGGATTTTGCTGCATACAGTACTATCGCCTTGGTGCCTCATGGAGCGTACCCAGATTTCATCTTTCGGAGGCCGTCAATGCCCAATGAACTGAGTTTCGCCATGCTTAAACCTGGAATCGTGCAGCGCCGGCTGGTTGGAGAGATACTGGCCAGGATAGAAAAAAAAGGGCTTGATATCGTCGCACTCAAGCTGATGGAAATAGACAAAAACCTGGCCCGGACCCATTACATCGAACACGAAGGCAAGGACTTCTACAATGGTCTGGTTGACTACATCACCAGCGGGCCAGTGGTTGCCATGGTGGTCAGTGGTGACGATGCTGTAAGCCTCCTGCGAAAATTGTGTGGCGCCACCAAGGTGGAGGAAGCCCTTCCTGGAACCATCCGCGGTGACTACGCCGACCATACCCGTAATAATGTGATTCACGCCTCGGATGGCGTGGAGAGTGCCAAGCGCGAGATAGGTCTGTTCTTCTCTCCTTCCGAGTTGATTGCATGGAAGGACGGCAACGATGAGTGGATATGATGTCGGTGTCATAGGCGCCGGTGCCTGGGGTACCGCGGTTGCCAAAAGCCTGGCTGAAAATGGACACCGTGTCTGCCTGTGGGCTCTTGAAGCTTCGACGGTGGAGGCCATCAACAAGCGGCACGTCAACGAGGCCTTCCTGCCCGGCGTTACCCTGCCACCGGGACTTGTTGCCACCACTGATCCCCTGGAGGCTGCCACCGGGCGGGATGCCCTCTTCATAGCCGTTCCGTCCCCGTATATCCTTGGCATGATCAAGAAAATCCTCCTGTCCACAGATATTATGGAAGGGCGCACCCTCATGGCGGTGCTTACCAAGGGTTTCATAGAGACAGAAGAAGGCCCGCGATTGATAGTGGAGACCATGGAGGACTACCTACCTGGTTTCTACCGCGGGAATGTCGTGTACATATCCGGTCCAAGCCATGCCGAAGAGGTATCCCGGGGTTGCATGACGGGCCTGGCCGCGGCCAGCGCCAATGGACGCAACGCCATACGGATACGCGAGTTACTGCAAAGCAGACGCCTCCTGGTAT
>MIBM01000374.1:3387-5037 GCA_001830645.1 Spirochaetes bacterium RIFOXYC1_FULL_54_7 | reverse complement strand
GATGTGGATGCCGATCCGCTTGATGTCCCGGGTGACATAATTCGAACTCTTCACGACACCTCTGTATTCCCTGATCGAAAGCAGTTCCTCCGGAATTTCGATCGAAATATCGGCGCGCAGTTTGGTCTGGCAGCTGAGACGGTAACCCTGCCGGATGTCCTTGTAATTGATCAGTATCTCCTCGACTGGCAGGGGATCGGATGTGCCTCTGGTTACCCGGACTTTGCAGAATCCGCAGGTTCCCTTCCCTCCACAGGCTGACGGTAAATATATCTTGTTCTCGAAAAGGGCTTTATTGAGATAGGTTCCGCCCATGACGGTGAAGGTTCTTGAGTCGTTGACCACGAGATTGCAGTCTCCGTAAGCCGCGACATACGTCTTGAGGACCATTATCAGCCCATAGATGACCACCGCGAAACCGTTCATGACTACGAGCGGAATGACAAATGCATTCATATGCTTTCCCCTCTCTGTCGGTGGGATCAGGCGAGCATGCCCTGGAAACCAAGGAATGCCAGAGCCATGAGTCCGGCCAGAACGATCGTGATTCCTGCGTCTCCAAGGTTCTTGACCGGGGAACTGAATGCCAGGTGCTTTCTGAGTCCGGCCATGGCCGTGATGGCGATCATCCAGCCGAATCCCGAGCCAAAGGAATAGGCCACCGTTCCCCAGAACGAATAATCCCGGAGAATCATGAATAGCGAGACTGCGAATATTACGCAATTGACGGTGATCAAAGGAAGGAATATCCCGAAGATGCTATACAGTGAAGGCAGGTAGCGTTCCACCAGGATTTCCAGCATCTGCACGATCCCCGCGATGATAGTTATGAATACGACGAAAGCCAGGAACTCGATCTTGAGTGGCACCAGGATCAGGTAGTACGCGAAATAATTGGTGACTGTCGTCATTACGACAACTATGGTCACCGCCATGCCCATCCCCGCCGCGCCTCGAAGGCTCTTGGAGATGGCGATGAAGGGACACATCCCGAGGAAGTATGTCAGGGCGATATTATTGGTGATCGCAGAGGCCAGGACTATCAGGACCAAGGACATGGGAACCTCCTATCAGCGGGGCTTGTCCGCTGTCACGACCGCGGTTTTCTTCTTTCGTTTGAGCATGTTGAAAACGATGATCAACGATGCGAGCAGGAAGAAAGCCCCAGGGGCGATATTGGCCAGGTTCCAGCTTGTCCATCCACCCAGCAGCACTACGCCGAACAAGGACCCGCTCGCCAGCAGTTCGCGCATGAACCCCAGGATCAGGAGGACCAGGGTATAGCCCAACCCCGTCCCGAGGGAATCGAGCATGCTCCGGCCTGGCGGGTTTTTGATCGTATAGGCTTCAGCCCTGCCCATGAGATTGCAGTTGGTGATGATCAGTCCGATATACGGTCCCAGGGCCTTGCTTACCTCGGGGAGGATTATCCGCAGGATGAGATCCACGGTGATCACAAAGGTCGAGATGATCAGCATGAACACGATGAGGCGTACCTGTTCCGGAATGAGCTTGCGGACGAGGGAAATGATCAGCGAACTGATGCATAACACGAAGGTGACGGAGAGTCCCATCACGAGGGCATTGGCGAGCATGGTTGTCACCGCCAGGGAAGAGCAGACGCCGAGTACCATGACGAAGATCGGATTG
>MIBM01000374.1:0-3341 GCA_001830645.1 Spirochaetes bacterium RIFOXYC1_FULL_54_7 | reverse complement strand
GTATACCGGATCCGCTCATGGTTCTGCCTCCTTTGCGGTGAACGAGTAGAACGTTTCCAGGCCTCTGTTGATGATGGATTCCAGACTTCCGCTTGTCTTGGTAGCACCCGAGATGGCGTCGACCTCGCCGCTCTTCCCCAAGCGATTATTCGTTATCCTGACCGAGCCTGAGTAATCCAGGTTCCGGAATTGATCCAGGAACGCCTGTTCGGAAATCCTCGCACCGAGACCTGGAGTCTCGATCTGCGACAGGACGATCAGCTCCTGGATGGTCCCGTTCCCGTGGTCGATGATCATCAGCAGTTCTATGTCTCCCCAGAGTCCGGCACCTGTCAGGTGCAGCGCTGCTAGATTGTGCGCCGTGAATTGATAGAAGCTGTTCTTTCCGGCTTCCTTTAGGGACACAGATTCCGAAAATTCACGATCGAACGTTTCCTCGTCCACCTGATTTCCAAAGGTCATCCATATCTTCATCCGGAGTTCGCGTTCCCTACCGGCCTTGACGTTCTGGTACAGGCCGTTGGTGAAGGACAGGAAGACGGTACAGAGTGAGGTAAGGATGACGAGGAAGGCGAGTGCGGACAAGGATTTTCTGGTTATCATGGCGTCCTCCCTTCAGGAGGAGTCGATTTGCCGAAGGCCCGGTATGCTGCCTTGAAGGCGATCTCGTCGAGGAGCGGACTGAACGCATATACGAACAGGGCCGCGAACATGACACCTTCTGTGTGTGTCGAAAATGATCGCATCAGCACGGTCAGGAGCGCCGCGAGGATTCCTGCAGCGGTCCGCCCGAGCTCGCTTTTTGCGGAGGTCCAGCGGTCGGAGAAGATGAAGAATGCGTAGAAAAGGACACTGCCGGCAAGTATGGATTGCGGGGTATCGGGAAAGGACAGGGGCAGGAGGCGGTGACCGACAAAGGAAAATGCCGCGATCGATACGAGGAACGCAAGAGGCGTCCTTTTGTTGACGGCACCGAACAGCAGGTACACGGTTCCGGCGCAGATGATGGCGAATGGGAAAGCATCCGAAAGGAATCCGATGTTCGGACCAAGGAAGAGCTCAAGGCCGGGGACTGCCTTCCCGGTCTTGATCAGGGCGAGTGTGGTCCCGCTGGTTTCGGGGATCGATAGATACGATAGGAAACCGGAGCCGAAGTCGAAGCGCGGCTTGACGAAGGAGGCTCCGAAGCGGGAAGTGAAATTTATCATGGTGAATGCCTGGGCTACGACCGACACATGGAACACCTGGCGTCCTTGCCCGCCAAAGAACACTACACAGATGATGATTGCGAGAGCCAGGCATGACACGCACATCCAGAGTTCCATTCCCGGAGGTACCATCAAGGGATACAGGAACCATGCAGCGAATCCGAAATATCCGGTATATTGCCGGGTTACAGCGATACCCGATACTTCGATAAGTGCACCCATGGCGCAACTCAATCCCAGTAGAACGAATATCTTGTAACCGAACCAACCAGCGGCCAATGTATATGCTGGAAGCAGAAGCAGCGCCATGAGCAGGTTCGAAACGGCGAGTTGGCTGGGTGTGAAGAATACCGGAACGTCGAGGATGTGATAGGCCGGAACGATTTTCGGGAAAGGCAAGCGCAGCTTCATTTCGCCACCCCCTGTTCTTTCCTCAATGTCTGGATGGTATGCATGAATGGTATGCCGGAGGGGCAGACGTAGGAGCACAATCCACATTCGATGCACCGATCCGGTCGGTAGGTGGAAGCGTTCTTGACATCCTCGTTCGCCGCGAGAGCCGCGATCATGAACGGCCAGATGTCCACAGGACAGATATGCACGCAATGGAGGCATTTCTGGCACGGTCTTCCAACCTCACGGGGCATCGAATTGTAGAGTCCTGAGAAGGAATAATTCGCCATCCGGAAAGCCATCCTTCCCAGCACCGCGCCGAGGCTTGGTCGCTCGCGAAGGTTCCTGGTCGCGGCGATGACGAGCTGCACCTTGAAATCATCGATGGTGTCCGACGGGGGGAGGCAGGTCCCGGTGAAGGGATGATCGAAAATGACGATATCCTGGCGGGTGGTCTCCTCAAGGAAACGATCCAGTATGGAGCCGATCGGTGTGTCCGGTTCCACAAAAAACGCGGTCCGGGCATCGCCGGTCAGATCGGTGAAGACGACCGGGATGCCCATCGGCCGCCGGCCGCTGATCCGGAGGATCATGCAAGAAAAATCGAACCAATCGAGCGAATTCCCGGCGCGGCTGTTCGTTGCCTCCATCGGAAACGCCGGATAGGTCGGCTTGGCGAAACGTATGAAGATCCGTTCGTCGTTCATGGACTTCAGCTGCCGTGCGAGCGACGTTCTCGAAGGGAAGATGAAATCCACCCGTGGCCATCCACCCCGCTTCAACAGCGCGGTTATGGAATCCGGTGCCGATCCGATGAGCTCGTCCAGCACCTCCAGGAACGGATAGTCGAAGGGGTAGCGGGGTAGGAGGCTGATCGTGATCGGCGATGTCGGTGCCGGGAGGCTCGGCTCCCGGTATTCGACAGGCTTTCGATCCCCCTGGCCACTAATCGGGATCTGGGGAATAAAGGAATAATGGCGCTATTGGAACCGCATTGTTGCCTCCAAGGGTCGATGGATACTGGAGAGCATCAGAGTAATCATAAGTTGTTTATTTCCCGTTTTCAATCCAGAATGAACGATTTCAGTGGGACGGCCGGGTGGGGAAAGGAGTTGCCAGTCCGGATGGTGCGGGGTTTCCCGGATCAAGCCAGGATTTCCCATGTCCGGAATCCATCCGTTCAGGCCTGTTCTCGTTGTTTGCCACTTTGCTTTGGGCGAGCATGTTCCAAGACAGCTGAAGATCCGCTATGATTGGTCTGAATAATGGCTGTGTCGCCGGAAGGGGCACCAAGCCGAACGTGAAGGAGACTGTATGAACAAAGTGCTTGTCGTGTACACCAGCAAGACCGGAACCACCAGGGGCTATGCGGAGGTTCTGGCCAGCGCCCTCAAGGAACAGGGCTTCAAAGTCGACGTCAGGACTCTGGCGGAAACCGGCGGATTTGACGGTTATGACGTGGTGCTCGTAGGAGCCCCCATCAACGGTATGCAATTGGTACTCGAAGCCACAAACTTCCTGGGCGCCAACCAGGCAGCATTGGCAGGCAAGAAGACCGCTGTCTTTTCCGTGTCATACATGCACGGTATGGCCAGGGGCATGTGGAACAAGGCCATAGAAAAGAGCACCGCCAAGGCTGCTGCTACTGCCGGTGCTCTGGACTGGAAAGTATTCCCCGGAAGGATCGACAAGCCCATGCCCGGTTTTGCCAGGTTCATCTTCGGGTTTTCCGCAGAACTG
>MIBM01000373.1 GCA_001830645.1 Spirochaetes bacterium RIFOXYC1_FULL_54_7 | reverse complement strand
GGTGATATACCGGGGTGTTCCATCCTTCCGGTAGGCCAATTCGAGCCTTTTGATCCTTCAGGACTGTTCGATCCGGACTCCCTCCCAGCCGGTGTAGACCTGGTCTTGCTGGATCCAGATACGGTTCCTGTCGCTGCCGCGGATGGCATCTCCCTGATCAAGGCTGCCTGCCAGAACTGCGATATCGTATTGCTTCTTGATGCCCAGGATATCACCGTAGACGTGGAGATGATGAAGATCGGCGCCTATGGCTACATGAGCAAGCATCCGGATGCAGAAGCCCTGCGCCGGCTGGTGATCGACCTGATGGCCAAGAACGATGTAGACAGGGAGAACAAGGCCCTTGCCGAGGCGCTTGACCAGAGCAGGGCCCAGACCATCATTTCCCATAGCCCGGAGATGGAGAAGGTCCTGTCCATGGCAGCCAGGGCAGCCAGGAGTGATTCCACTGTACTGATAGTAGGTGAGAGCGGAACCGGCAAGGAACTCATAGCCAGGGCCATCCACCTGTCCGGGCCTCGGAAGAACAAGCCTTTCATACCGGTGAATGTTGCAGCCCTGCCGGAAAACCTCGTAGAGAGTGAACTCTTCGGCCATGTCAAGGGAGCCTTTACCGGCGCCATGGCCGATCGGGCGGGTCGTTTTTCCCTGGCCAACGGTGGAACCCTGTTCATAGACGAGATAGGTGAACTGCCCGCGGGCGTTCAGGTCCGTTTGCTGAGGGTCATACAGTTCGGGTCATACGAACGGGTAGGAGAGAACCAGCCCCGGTCAGTCAATGTTCGAATCATCGCCGCCACCAAGCGGGATCTGGAGGATGAAGTACGTGCAGGCAGGTTCAGGCCGGACCTGTATTACCGCGTGAACGTTGTACCCCTTTCCCTGCCCGCCCTCCGTGACCACAGGGCTGACCTTCCGTATCTGGTGGAATTCTTCATCCGAAAATACGCCAACCGCAACCGCAAACCCGTGCGCGGCATAACCGCCGAGGCCATGGGACGGGTCATGCGTTACCCCTTCCAGGGCAACGTCAGGGAACTCGAAAACGTGATAGAGCGTGGGGTGGTTTTATGCCGGGGAGAATATCTGACAGAGACTGATATTTTCCTGCCCATGGACCGGCCCCGTGACGAAGAGCAACCCCTGCCCGACGGCAGCTATGACGAGGCGATGTCGGGTTTTGAACGCGGGTATCTGGGCCGCGTCCTTGGCACGCATAAAGGCAACAAGAGCGCAGCAGCCCGGGAGCTAGGTATCAATGAGAGGCGACTTCGGTACCGTTTGAAGGTACTTGGAATGGATCATTGATCCCCGGTACTACCATAGATGCTTCAGAAAGCGTTCAGGAATTCGATCCTGAGCAATTCCTCCCAGGACTGTTCAGCCTGGCCTGCTTCTTTCAGACTGTTGAAAATTTCCAGATCGATGTATTTAACTGCCAGAGGCCGTTCCACCGACAGCCTGGTCACGCCATCGTCCCAGATGCTCTCTGCGGGTGACAGGCTCTGGGGCTTGCCGTACTTGGAACTGATGCTGGTAAAGATCGAGTAGTGGTCCATCCTGCTCTCATTGATGGCGAATATCATCACAAACAGCCTGTCCTCATGGAACTGGAAAAAGGCGCGCCGGACGTATGACAGACCCGATACCTCTATCAGGCTTTCATTGGGACGGGGCAGGAGGCTGACATCGGGATCACCACGGTAGGCAAACAGGCCATCGGCTTTGAGAGCTTCCTTTACCTCTTCCATGGACATCCCAAGACCAAGATTCCTGAAGGTTCGTGGAATCCCGGGATTTTCTTCCGGTACCGCGGGTGATTCCGTGGTGGATGGGGAGAAGAGTCCCTGGGCAAAGGCCATGTTCAGGATCAGAAAAAGCATTATCAGTGTCATTATGCATGATCTGGCACGTATATCCGGCATTTCATACTCCGTTCAGCGGGATAGGGCAATGGACAGGGCTGTCGATAGCTTCAGGACATCATCGTTGCCCTTGCGGACCCTTGAACTGAGCATGGCAGCCATCCGCTTGGTAAGGATCAGTCCAAGCGTTGGGTCTTCCCCGCCGATTCCATCGTAGGCTTCCCTGCTTACTTCGAAGAGCAGGCAATCATCGGATGCTACGATGGTGGCACTCCGTGGTTCGTCTCCGAACATGGACATCTCGCCAAATACCGGAGCCGTTCCTGCCTTGAGCCTGGTCATGGATTTCTCGGCATGGCCAAAGCCCTGTCCTGCAATTTTGAGGGTAAGGTTCTTTGTTACATCCACCGTGCCTTCCACGAAGAGATACATGGTATCCGCATTCTCGCCTTCGTGCATGATGGTATCTCCAGCCTTGAAGCGCACAAAGCGTCCGACTTTCAGAATCTTCTGCAATTTATCGTCATCCAGATCGGCTATGATCGAAACCTTGCGTAGCAGGTCGGTGTCCTTGGACATCTCAGGCCTCCCCGCCGACCACGAAGGCCACATCGCTTGATCCTATCAGATAATCCTGTCCGGGGGCCAGGCGGGCCTTGCCGGCTGATTCCATCCCCGCACCAATGTCGATGGCGGCTTCTTCGAACTTCCTCTTGATGAAGGCATCGATTGCTCCGGAATCGTTGGAAAGTATGTCGTCAAGAGTAACCGGCTTCTCCTTGGCCAGGACGCCAAGCAGGACACCCTTGTTGTTCTTCAGGAACCATTCCGATGCCTCGGCAAAGGGCTTTCCGACCAGGCCTGCAGGCATGGTCACCTGCCTGAGTCTGGATGCCGAGGAGAAGGACAGCAGTTCCCTTGCCGCATCCGGCAGGCCACCATCTTCGCCGGCGGCAGACAGAAGAAAGCCGGTGAACTCGCCGTGGAGTACAATGTCGTCAACCTCGGCCCTGCGAAGATGGGGTTCGCTTTCTTCTTTGAGGATACCAGCCCGGATGCGGATATCCCGGGCAATCGATTTGAGTGCCAGGGCTGCCAGGATGGTCCTTTCATCGGCATTGGCCTCACCGCTTCCACCGGTCTCATCAGGTAGAAGCACGCAGGTTCTGGCCTGGTGGGCTGAGGCCTTGCGCAGTATGGCCTCCTGGGTGTGGTCGCCCCGTACGAAGCGCAGATCCAGATCCGGGTGCAGGGTTCGTATGGCGTCGAAGCGTTCGGGTTCGAGGCTGTTCACCAGAACCACAGGAACACCTGGTGCCTCGGCTTCGAGGCCGGCCAGTACCCTGTCTCCATGACGGTTCCAGCCGCACACAATGGTATGTCCTTTCAATCGTATGTCTTGCAAGCCTTTGCCCTCCCGAATCCTGCGTTCCACGAAAATAGACGCCACGGTACCGGATAGTATGGCGCTGATCACGACCCCCGATATCATGAGCAGTATGGCTGCTATTTTCCCCATATCGCTTTCAGGATACTTGTCGCCATAACACACTGTTACTATGGTAACCAGGCTCCACCAGAGACCGTCGAACAAGCGTATGAACATGTTGTTGCCGGTGCTTCGTTCCACCAGCCATACTATCGTACCGAACACTGCGGCAGCCCCAAGAAATATGGCAAACAAGGATGCCAGACCGGATCGTGTCAGGCTCCTGAACATCGAGAGTGGTTTGCTCCTTAGCCTGGACAACAGCCGGACAGCCTTTGACTCGGTGTCACCGACTGTTTTTCTGTTGCCTTTGCCTCGTGTTCTATCCATGATAATGAATATCCTCGTTATAACTGTATCGGTTTCATGGCTGGAATCAATGAGGTAGGCTGGCTCTGGATGACGCTTGGTGGCCCAGCCTTCGGAATCTGCCAGCGGGTTCTGTTTTTTATCTTGAGTCAAACTTGCCAAACAACCATTTTCCCGGCAGTTGTCCGAAGCGCCATCGACAGGGTAGGATTGGCTTGGAAGGCCAGTCGTTGCCAGACAGGATGTGGGATGCAAGAACAAGTCTGCTTCGGTAGATATGAAGAACCGGCAATTGCCTGGATCGGAACGCAAGGAATAGCTGTGGTCAAGCCTGCGGGCATGCATAGCGCTCCCGGTAGGACGCCGGATGGTTCAAGCCTGGCTGAGTGGGTATTCCAGCGCTATCCTGACGCCGCTGAAGTAGCAGGCCGGTTGAAAGGCGAGGGGGGGCTTATCCATCGCCTGGACAGGGACACTGAAGGCCTGGTGCTGTTTGCCCTGACCGAAGATTTCTTTGTCCGGATGGCGGAACTGGCAGCCGCAGGAGATTTCATGAAATCCTATCTGGCCCTGGCTGTGCCTGGCTGTGGTGGGCTTGATGGTTCACGTCCCCTGCTGTCCGTTCCCTCCGGGGTGGATGAGCGGCTCTGGATGGATGCCCTGCGCAGACAGGATCTTGCGCGCCTGGCTGCCATGCTGTCCGGTTCACACATCGAAGGGCGCTTCAGGCCTTTCGGACCTGGTTCAAAACGGGTCGCCTGTTCGTCGCCAAGCGAATCCAGCTCGTTGAAGGCCTGGACCCGTGATTCGTATCTTACCAATGTAGAAGCCTCACGACCGTGCGATGAAGGACTTCTTGTTGATGTTCGTCTGTCCCGTGGGTTCAGGCACCAGGTCCGCGCCCATCTAGCCTGGATCGGGCTGTCCCTCGAGGGAGATAAGCTATATGGAGAAGGTGAAGACAGTGTTGAATCCAGTAGGGCTGGATCACTTGTAAGGCTCCTGGCCTACGCCTTGTCATTTACCGATCCTGTCAGCGGAGGTGCCGTGAGGATAAGCCTGCCGGATTTTGCAGACCAGGATTCCATTTCCGGCGCTTGCTAAGTGCGTCAAGCCCATGTACCATATGAACATGGCAGAATCGACTACGTTCCAGGCCTTGGTACTCGAACTGAGTCCGGAAGAGAGGGCGTCTCTCCTTGACCGCTTGCAGCGAACGGCAACTGTCTCGGCAGAGGCACTGTATTCACCGGGGGCCGAGGATGGGCAGCATGTCAATTATGATGAAGCCTATCGTTCCCTTGGGCTGATCACAAGAATCATCATATCCATAAAGAGCATGTTTACCGGAGTGGCCAAAGAGGACCTGGTACGGGATCGCTGTCTTCGTTTAGTAGCCAAAAAGATTGAATCCGCCCATCCAGGCCTGGTAGACTCCAGGCGGGGAATATTGCAGGAAGCCTTCTTTGAGGAATTGCAGTCCCTGCGCCAGGCTGCACGGTATTT
>MIBM01000372.1:8318-12604 GCA_001830645.1 Spirochaetes bacterium RIFOXYC1_FULL_54_7 | reverse complement strand
GAGTGGAATCGGCCTCTGCGGCGGTACCATCGCTTGTGTTTATCGCCTGGGCATCGGGGTTCATGAATCGGATCATAGCACCCTTGTCAGCATCGTTTTTCTGGAAATCAGAGACGAAAACCTGCAGTCTGGCTTGGTCGGCCTTGTCCAGATCTATGGTTATTTCCTCGCCCAGCATGAAGTTCATCGTACCTGCCGGCGTTTCTATACCCACTCTCTCCTTGATGGATGCAACCAGCAGACGGTAGGTCTTGTTTCTGGCTTGAACCAGTATGGTATCTCCTACATACAGCCTTTTCTCGAAGCTTGAGCCGTCCATCGCATACTGGACTGGCTCGACCGCCAAGGTTCCTGGATCGGCAAGAGGGATCTTGGGTGCATAGGTGGCGAACAGATATGCTCCCAGCCCAAGGACTACGGCAAGCCCGATTGCGATGAAGGGCCAGAGGGGCAACTTGCGGGATGGCAGCAGTTTGTCTATCGGTACCGGTTGCTCCTGGATCCGTATGCCCCGGAAGGCCTGCAACAGGCCTGTTGCGTCCAGTCCCAGATATTCGGCATAGTTCCGGAGGAAGCCTATGATGTATGGGTCGCCGGGAAATACCGAGAAGTTCTCTTCTTCCATGGCGTTCAGATAGCGCTTGGCTATATTGGTATCGTCCGCTACCTGGTCAAGGCTCAATCCCCGGGCTTCCCGGGTTACTCGTAGCTGTTCTCCGATTGCGGTCATGCTGTTGTACCTGCTCCCTTAATTTTCCGTGCTGAACAGGAAGTTATTGTAAGTATTCGCCGATGCCGGTGAGTCGTACAGGAATCGTGTGTCGTTGATTCCCTGATTCACACGGGTATTTTTATAATCATAGCTTATAAAGTCCCCTGCCAGCGTTACCCCTTCCATCCTGCGGATGAGCATGCTTTCTGGGTCTACCGAGAGGGTTATTGTCCTGAAGCCTTCGGAAACGGTGAGGCGAGAAAGGATTAGCCGGATGACCAGTTCGTCCTCGGCACCAGGAAGGGGAGTCGGTACCGGTACGGATTCGTAAACTGTCGAATATGAGCGGGTAAGCATGCGTAAGCCCTCTCCACTGGCGGTAGCCGTGGTGGTGGTGGTTCCCGTCTGTTGGGTCAGTTTGGCCCGGAGTTCCGGTACATATACGGTCAGCATGTCTCCGTTGTAGACGATAACCTGCTCGGCGGGCTCTGAAAAATCGACGCGCATGAGGGTAGGGGCCTTGTATACCACTATACCTACCATGGTTTGCCGTTCGGAGGTTACGGTCAGCTCTGCTTCATAATCCTGGATTTCAGAGTATCTGGCTGACAACTGCTTCATGAAGAGGTCGGCTGTAAGTATTTCCTGTGCGAACCCGGTAGTGCTGGCTACCATGGACAGTGTCAGGATAAGTGCGAATCGTTTCACGTCGTTAAACCTGCCGTTTTATGGGGGATCGATAACATAGTACCTGCTCATCCGGAAAAGTACAAGTCGCAGGAAGATCGATGGACAGGCTTCAGTGTTCCTTCGGAGTCCGGCTCACGAAACCACGGACGATCCACCGGACACGGTCGTCGTTGAGGGTAATCTTGCCACCGCACTTGAGGCAGGAGAAGCGGCCGTCAACAAGCAGTTTCTTACCGCAGGCAACACACAACACGGCACCACAGTCGGCACATGAGCCAGCCGGTGAGTCGTCAGGCAGCTCCCCCCGGACTATGGCCCGGGCCACTGGCGGCAGGGGCTTGGGTACCATCCAGCTGCGGCCACAAGTGTCGCATGACAGTTCTTCCCGGGTAGCCTGTTGTATGGACGCCCGGATCCTTTCAGCTGTTACTGGATCCGCATCGAAAAGGGCCTCTGCCGCTTCTTCTGCACGCTGGTATCGCTTGCGTATAAGGTAGTACTCTGCCAGTCGCCTCAGTATGCCTGGATCTCCGGGTGCGAGTCCGAGGGCGGATTTATAGGCAGCTTCCGCCCTGGGCAGATCGCCGAATTCCTGGGCTATGTCGCCCATCAGGCAGAGTGGCCGGGCATCCATCCTGGACTCCAGGGCATGACGGAGTTCGTCCTGGGCCTCCGGTAATCTGCCCAGCTCGATGAGGACAGCGGCCAGGTTTGTCCGGTATTCCGGGGTATTGCCATGGCCGTCCGACGTCGATTCGTTACTGCTGCCTGCCCTGCTGCCTGCCCTGCTGCCTGCCCTGCTGCCAGCCCGACGGTCTTCCGCCCCGGCCAGGGCTAAAGCCTTCCTGTACCAGGCCTCCGCTTCATCAAGCCTTCCGCACAAGGCCAGCACGTTCCCGCCCTGGTTGGCAGCACAGTCGTGGCTTTCGGCCAGTTTCCCTACAGCGTGAAGCGCCTCGTCATGGCGCCCCAGGGCAGCCAGGGCAGCCGATAGGTTCATTGCCGGCTCGGGGTCTTCCGGTAGGCCTGCCACAGCCTTGAAAAAATATCCGGCGGCTTCCTTATGGGAGCCGCGCTCCATAGCCAGTTGGCCTGCCAGGTTATAAGACCAGGGGAAGTCAGGATCCAGCTCGATGGCTTTGGCCAAGGCCTCATCCGCCTCATGCACCTGATCCTTGGCTATCATCAATGATTCCGCAAGCCGGAAGTGATACAGTCCTTCCGACGGGTCAAGCTCCACCGAAGTGCGGAAGGCTGCCGTAGCCGCTGGCCTCTTGCCTTTTTTTGCCAGCAACAGGCCGTATAGATATGATGCTGGAGCATCGATGGACTTTTTCCTGGCCAGCTTTGCAAAGACCTTCTCCGCAAGCTCGTAATCTCCCATCCCGTAGGCTATCCTGCCTTCCAGGGAGTCCGTGGCTGCAGGATCGTATTTCAGTTCCCTCAGCCGGCTTGCACAGGCTCTGGCATCCTCCCAGGCGGACTGCTCAAAGAAGCCATGGGCTGCCTGTATCCAGGCTGCCGCAGCCTGAGACATGTCTCCCGCCTTCTCCCAGGCTCTGGCCGCGTTCATGGCATAGATGGGCATGGCAGGGTCAAGTTGCGCGGCTGTCCCATACGCCAAAGCAGCATCGCTCCAGGCTCCGAGCCCGAAACAGGCGTGTCCGAGCAGATTGGATAGCCTGGGGCTGGCAGATGTCATCCCGGGTTCCACTGTCAGACCAGTGCGAAGGTCCACCAGGCGGCCACGAAGGTACATCAGGTTGTACCGTTCTTCGCGGGCCTCAGGCCGGTCAGGATCAAGGCGCAAGCTGGACTCTATGGCTTCCTGGGCATCTTCATACATTTCCAGTCTGAGGTAACATTCCGCACGCAGGAAGGCGTCCCCGGCTTGTTCAGTGGCCATGCCATCAGCTTGGTCGAAGGATGAAATGCCGGATTTTACCCTTGACTTGCCGCCAGCTCCATCAATGGCTCGCTGCAAAAGGCGTTTCCTTGAAGCAAGTGCTCCATCCAGCTTCTTGAGGTGGATCAGTGCGCCCAGGTAGTCGCCATTTGTAAAAAGGCTCCTCGAAAGCCGACGCCTTTGTTCTACATCGGCTTCCGCCAAGTGTGAATAGCGGTAGAAGGCTACCTCCACCTCGACAGGCCGCGACTCCACGCTCAGGGAATGAAGTATTGCCATCCCTGCCGTTTGCGGGGGTACAGCCGTTTCCAGTGATCCGGTCAGCTCGCCACTCCGGGCGGCAAAGGCCAGGACACCGGCCTCGGTTGTATCGTCCTCAGCCTCGAAGGCAAAGCGGCCGTCCGCAAAGGCCAGGTAGTGTGAACCCCTGGCTACCACGGATAGAAGCATACCTTCTTCCATCAGGATCCAGGGGCAGGGTGTCCAGGGAACTATGGTCCTTGGCTCTCCATTGAAAAAAACATCCATGCGGAGGCCTTGGTCGGAGGCCAGGATACAGACGAAGGAGCCGGCATCGGCCATGCGCAATATGAAGCCAGCTGAACCTGCTGGATTGGCGGGCTGCAGTTGTATCCGTGCGTCCATGGAAAAATCGCGGTATCGGTATGGTTTCACCTCGTTCCAGGCAAACAAGCCCGGGCGGAACAATTCCAGTCTTACACTGCGGTCGGTGAAAGTTGTCCGGTACCTCTCGTCGGCCTCAGGTGATAAATGCGATGTTGCCTGAGAGGATAGATCAGCCACCCAGTACAGCTCGGGAATGGAGCCTGGCGGAGGGGGAGGGGCTGGTTTCGCGAAGAGGCGACGGAAGAAGCGCACCATTGCCGGCATAGTATCCGGCAGAAAAACCCTTGGCAAGCCGGCAAGCATGCAGGCTTGCGGATATGCAGGCTTTCAGACCCGCAGATGCGGCTTGCC
>MIBM01000372.1:2967-8254 GCA_001830645.1 Spirochaetes bacterium RIFOXYC1_FULL_54_7 | reverse complement strand
TGCTCCAGGAGGATGGTTTCAGACGGGCGGTCACACACCTCTGCCGGTCCGAAGTACTGGATGGCCCCGGGGAAACGGTAGCGGGTCTCCACTGCCCAGTCTGCCCGAGCCGCCGCGAAAGCCCTGAACGGCGCGCCGTCCAGTTCAACCAGGGCTTTCTTGATAACCGGCTTGTCCGAGCCATGCCGGCGCTCCAGATTCATCATCATGGTCAGCGGGACGCCGCCGGCTATCCATTTGTCGGCAGTTTCCGTGAGCTTGCGTACCGACGACAGGTAGCCGGTAAGACCACCGGCGATAAGGGCCCAGGCCGAGTATCCCAGAGTGAAGCAGTAGTCGGCATCGAAGTTGGATGGGAAGGCGCAACGTCCCTCGTAGCCGAAGAAGTGGGCCTGGGAGCTGAAACTACCTTTGTATGTGCCGGTTGCCTTCAGGGCTGCCAGGCGCTTCTCGACCATGGCTATGAGCAGTTTTTCGGTCTCGATGCGTGATACCTGCACGTTCCCGTGGGGATCGCGGTCCATGATCAGCTGGCGCTTGATATCCGCAGGCAGGCTGCGGTACAAGCCAGCGGTGGCCTTGTCCAGACCTGCTGCCACGAAGGCAAAGCGGGCTTCGTCGTCTGCCAGCGCCTTGAACTCACTGGTGCGGGCGGCCATCAGGTCATTCAGTTTAGAAATGAGGACCTTGAACTCCGGTATGAACTCGATCAAGCCCTCGGGAATGAGTGCCAGCCCGAAGTTCAGTCCCTTTGCTGCCCTGGCCACGATGGATTCACACAGTTCTTCGGTAACCTGGTCCAGGGTCAGACCCTTGGATTCTATCTCCTCGGAGATAAAGGCCACGTTCGGACGGCACTGCAAGGCGCATTCCAGAGCTATATGGCTGGCCGACCGGCCCATCAGCTTTATGAAGTGCCAATACTTCCTGGCACTGTTGGCGTCACGGCCTATGTTGCCAATAAGCTCCGAGTAGGTCTTGGTGGCGGTGTCAAAACCGAAGGATGCCTCTATGTATTCGTTCTTCAGGTCGCCATCTATGGTTTTTGGAACGCCGATGACCGAGCAAGGAACCCCTTCTGCCAGGAAGTATTCGGACAGCAGGGCCGCGTTCGTGTTGGAGTCATCGCCTCCGATGACCACCACCGCGTCCAGGCCTAATGCCCTGGCGGTAGCCGCGCTCTTGGCAAACTGCTCGGGAGTCTCGATCTTGGTCCGGCCTGAACCTATGATGTCAAAACCGCCGGTGTTTCTGTATTCGTCTATGATTGACGAATACAGCTCGGTGACCTTGTTGTCAACCAGTCCGCCTGGACCTCCCCGGAAGCCGATCAGCCTGGAATCCGTATTCGCGGCCTTCAGGCCGTCAAACAAGCCGGCTATGACATTATGGCCGCCTGGAGCCTGGCCGCCGGACAGGATGACGCCTACGGTCAGTTTCTTGCGCATTCCCGGTGCCGTGCCCGGAATGAAACGGACCACCGGTTTGCCGTAATTGACAGGGAACAAGGCCTTCAATTTGGCCTGGTCTGCCACCGATTCGGTGGGTTCCCCGAAACTCAGGACCACGGTTTCAGGCTTGCCTCTCAGGACGGTGGGTAGCTTGGGTTGGTACGCGTATCGTGCTTTTTGCAGGGGGGAAATATCCATGGTAGTCCACTCCTTGAACACCGGTAAAACCGGAGGCTTGGTATATGTAGTGGAGCATAGCGGATTGCTGGATGCTGGGCAAGCGAGGGTGCGGACACCGCGCAACAGGATTGTTACGGGGTGCTTATCTTCTCGGCGTCTTCCCTACTGATGGGACGCAGGATGCGTACGCCGCTTTCGGAGGTCTGTATAATGGTTTCCTTGCCATCCGGTGTCCTCGAACCCAGTATGAGTACTACAGGATAGCGGGGGTTGTCGGTGTTTACGTCTATCACCTGGCCAATTTTGGCATTCGTGAGCAGGACATATGAACCTATTGGATACAGGGAAAGGGAGTAGACCAGTGCCTTTATGACCAGGTCATCGTACTGCTTGCCGTCATTCTTCAATATGTCGACCATGCCCGCGTAGCCTTCCCTGGCCTCGCGGTAGGGGCGTGAACTGGTTACTGCATCATACGAGCAGGCAACGGCTATGACCCTGGCATACAGGGATATCTTGTCGCCTCCGAGAGCCCGGGGATATCCCGTACCGTTCATCCGTTCGTGGTGTTCCAGTGCGGCCAGGCAGATGGACAGCGGAAACTGCTTGTCCTTGAGGATGTTGTAACCCAGGATCGGATGGGCCGTGATGGACTTGCGTTCGGTATCGGTAAGTTGACGACCGGCCATGTACAGCTGGGGTGGCAGCCTTACCATGCCGATTTCATGCACCAAAGCTGCGACACCAAGCTCTATCAGTCTGTGGGGCGGCAGCTTCAGTTGTCCGCCGAGCACTACTGCCAGCACGGTGGACCTGACTGAGTGGTTTACCAGGTAATTTGACGATGGAGTTGCCCGGGAGACAATACGCAGGATATAGCGCCTGTTCTCCAGGATGACATCACACAGGGTCTTTACCCGGTCGGATAGTTCCTTGATGAGTATTTCGTTCTTGGTGACGTAGCGGCTGAAAACGGTTTCAACATATTTAAGGAACTGGTCGTAGAATACACTTACCTTGCTCAGGTTCTCCCGGTCACCGGCAGCCTTGGTAGTTGTTGGCTTCTCGTCATCGGCGCTTTCCTCGGCGGCCGCTGGTGGCGCAACCTCGGCATCGCTGTCTATTATGGTGCCATTGGTAAAAACTTCCCGGATCTCCCACTCAGCCAGCCTGTGGATGAGCGATAGGGTAAGGGGTGTTTCAGGGGTAAGGATGATATAGGCATCATCGATATAGACGGGGGCATTGTAATATGTGTCCGCTTTCAGATCCTTCAGCGGTATGGCGGTCATGCCCATTGACCCCTCTCTGGCTATGATCTATGATTTTTGCCGAAACCTGCGTTCCGACCTTTTTTACGAATCATGCCGTATTGTTATTATTGGAGAAAACCTGCATGAAGTTTAAGACTATTTTTGCGCTTTTCAATATTGTACTCGTGCTTTCCTTCACCTTTATACTCGTAATGCCCTTTTTTCTGCTAGGGGCAGAGTATTCCTTAACATTCTGGTCAAGAAATTGGCCACTCATCATCTTCTTCGTCATTGTCCTTTCCGGCTTCAATGCCTTCTTTGCGCTTAACTGGCGGCTGTTCTCGGCCCTGGAGGCCGAGGACTGGAAGGCTGTCACTTCGCTCCTGAGTGATCGGGTGCTCAGGCAACACAAGCATGACAGGCGGACCATACGGCTTCTCGTGAACACCGCCCTGCTCAAGGGTGATGTGGAGCTGGTGCAGAAGATCGAGCAGGAACTGCGTGAGCGTCGCCCCGCGGCCCTCAGGCGTGATGCCGTCCTCTTCGGTGTCGCCTTGTTGTTGCGGAACGATCCCGAAGCCAGCGAGCGTTTTCTTGCCCCTTTCCTTGATGGACACGGGGTGGACAATGCAAAGTGGCTGGGGTTCTACCATGCCTTTTCCCTGGTCATGCAGAAGCGCGCGTATGAGGCCGTAGCCCTGCTCCAGCCTTATCTCGATGCCGACGATCCGGTGCTTTCCCTGCTGTCGGCCTACCTGACAGGTACCCTCTGTGCCTCGGCCGTGGATGAAGGAAGGCGGGAGGAGTTGCTCTCTGCAGCCCAGCGTATCCGTACGCAGCTGTCCAAGCGCTATACGGCAGTACACTGGGCCAGGGAGAGCGAGAGGGCCAAAGGCGAGATGCACATAGTCATCCTATCCAAAATACTTGACGATGCCAGTGTCTGGCTCTTCGGATAAATCTTTTCAAGACAGGAAACGGAGGAATTCATGAGGTTTTCTGGAATCCTGTGCATCGCAACAGCAGCTATGCTGGTTCTTCCCTTTTCCCTTGTAAATGCCCAGCGCAGGGATGCCAGTTTCGAGGCCCAGGGTCTTGACTACGTGGTTGAAACAAGCGGCTTTGGTTCAACCGAGGTGGATGCCATAAACGATGCCAAACTGGCTGCCATACTGCAGATCATGGAGTCCCTTGGGCGGGACCGCTTGTTCACCGAGCTGTTCCTCAAGAATCCTCCGGTTACCATGAACTTCAAGACCCTGTCATCGGAGAAGACCCTGACTGGCAGGACAGTCAGGCTCAGGCTTGTGGTAGATGATGAGTCCATCCGCTTGCTGTACAATTCTTTGTACATTTCCACGGTTACCACCATTCTTGACAGTGCAGAGGCCAATCTGTTCGAAGCCGAGCGTCTGGGGGCAGAGGCACGGAGCGCCGAGACAGAGGGGCAGATAGGCAGGGCCATGAGCCTGTACTGGCAGGCCAGGGATGCCAGTGAAACGGGCTTAAGCCTTCTGGAACCCATAGGGGATGCCGCGGTGGTTTCGACCAGTGGCAGGAAAAAGGCTCCCGAACTGCGGGAGGTCCTCACAGCAGTCAGGACTACCATGGCCAATGGATATGACCGCATCAAATCGGCCGAGCGCAGCCTGGCTGACGACAAGGAACTTGCAAGTGTTATGGACGCCTTGACCGGCATTGAGGAAATGCTGTTCGAGGTCGATGAGTGGATGGATTCAATCAGCCCCGTTGTATCCCAGGTGGAACAGCAGACCAAGGAGTCCCTTGTTGCAATCAGGAATCAGTTGGACATACGCCACAAGACCCTGACCGATGCGCGTCTTGAGTTGTCACGGCTCGAAAAGCTGGTCCCGAGGTCCAATGAGCTATTGGGCAACAGGGTCGACATCGCCAGGCGGAAGATAATCAGGAATGCTTCGTACATCGAGTCCAGCAGGAAAACCGTTGACAGGGAAATACGGAACCCAGCAATCGTACGCGCCAAGCGTGCCCAGACAGTCCGCTGGATATTCCTCCATGAGCCGACCCGCAGTCTATCATTGCGCCTGTACAGTCCCTTCGGGCTGGATCCTGAATCCAATGGCTTTGCATTCATGGAGACAGAACGGGTCGAGTTTGGCCTTGCCGCTGAAAAGTCATATGGCGATGCATCCGGATTATGGATGAGGACCATGCTGCGCAAGGATGATGCCGTGCTGGCCTTCCCTGTGGGAGACAAGAATACCGGCTATTCCCAGTCCATAGACCTTGGCTTTTACCGCAACTGGCTGTTCGGCGCTGGTTTTGGCTGGGACTGGCTGCGGAGGAGCGACGGGGAGTCTCTGGAACGGAAATCTGTCCTGAGAGCCTTCACCGGCGGCATGACAGGCCAGCCACGCACGC
>MIBM01000372.1:0-2949 GCA_001830645.1 Spirochaetes bacterium RIFOXYC1_FULL_54_7 | reverse complement strand
GGCTGTCCTGTCATGGGAACTGCCCTATGATATTGATGAATTTGCCGGGGTGGATGGCCTGTTGTGGTACAATACCCTGAATTTCGGTCTGGATGGCACGCTGAGGCTTGGTACCTTTGCGGAACTGGACGCCGGCCTGTCATGGCGGGCCCGGGAGACAGTAGCGCCGGGCGGAACCCTGGACGAAGTGTTCCGCTATTCCATAGGAGCCGGTTTCAGACTGCCCAAGCCACTGCTCTGGGGCATCGAGTATGCAGGCCATGCCGCCGCCACTGCAGGAGAAGGTACTTCCAGATCAGCGTCGTACGTCCGCCTGTACCTGGAATATACTTTCTAGCCCTGGATAGGCCCTGGCTCTCTCATGATCCAGGGCTTGATGGCCGACAATCATAGCGAATATGAAACACTATCACCTTCTTGCCCTATTGATACTCGTTCTCGTTGCTCCTGTCCTGGCGGCCAATCCCTTGACGCATGTGGTGCAGAAGGGTGAAACCCTGTATGGGATTGCCCGCCAGTATGGTCTGGCGGTGGACGCGATCATGGCGGCCAACAACATCAAGGACGCCTCGAAGGTCCAGACAGGCTCAAGACTGCTTATACCGGGCCAGCAGGCTCCCGGTCCTGTCCAGGCGTCCGAACCTGCCCAGGCTCCCCTGACCACCTACACGGTACAGAAGGGTGATACCCTGTACGGAATAAGCAGGAAGTTCGGAACCAGTGCGGATTCCATCCAGAAGGCCAACAGTCTTGCTGGCACGACCATCCTGCCCGGTATGGTCCTGTCCATCCCGGGGACGGCTGGCATTGCGGGGGCGGGACCCGCTTCAGGTGTGAGCCGTACAGGGGGGGGCGGGACTGGAGCCGCCGGGACTGGAGCGTCAGTGTCGACTGCAGGCTCCACCGCGGCAGGCACGGTAGACACGGCAGAAAGGAATCCAGCTGTCGGCAATGCTCCGAAGGCCACAACTCCTGCTGTACCATCTACGCCTGTCACCGTAAAGACGCCGGCCTGGCCTGTTTCAGGTACGGTTTCATATCTCCAAGGCAAGCTCAAAGGCGCAACCATTGCCGGTCGGCCGGGAGCGTCCCTTATCGCTGTGCGCGCAGGTACCGTCATATCCGCAGGACCCTTCAGGGGCTTTGGCCGTGTAGCCTTTGTCCAGGCTACGGATGGCCTCGTCTACGTGTACGGAGGAGCCACAAGCCTTAATGTACGGGTAGGCGACAGTGTGCGCAGAGGGACTGCTGTTGGTGTCCTGGATGCGGAGGCGGACGGTATTGCCTATTTCTTTGTGTTCAAGGGGCAGGATGCCATTGACCCGGCCACTGCACCGAGGGATTGAGGAAGAATAGTAGCGGATGAGAAAAACCATCGGATTCGACAATATTCACGGATATTTTACTTTGTTTTTTTTAATTTGTGCGATACATTTCACGCCGTGTCGATGTGCCGATTTTTAGTATTCTATATAAATGTTCGGGCTCCGTGCCCCGACAGGGAGTTCGCATGAACGAAACTGTGTCGCCGAAGACCCCACCGACCAAGAAATCCAGAAAACCGAAGTCTCCCATGCTAGCCCGCAGACCAAAAAAGCCGGGAATAACCAGGGAAACAGATCCACTAGCCCTGTACCTCAAGCAGATTTCCCGGTTTGCCTTGCTGACCGCCGAAGAGGAAATGATACTGGGTGAAAGCATCCAGACTTCCAGAAAAGCCCTTACATCCCTGAACAAGCTGCTTGATGAAAAGGGTATCGATGATAAGGCTCATACCAGGGAGTACACGGTCCACGAGGCAGAGTTGCTGGCATGCAAGAACCGTATGATTTCAAGCAACCTGAGGCTTGTGGTCTCCATCGCCAAGAATTACCAACACCGTGGCCTGTCCCTGCTGGACATAATCGATGAAGGCAACATAGGTCTTATCGAGGCTGTGGAGCGTTTCGATTATACCAGGGGTTGCCGCTTCTCTACCTACGGAACCTGGTGGATACGTCAGGCCATTATCAAGAGCCTGGCCGACAAGGGCAGGGTGATCCGGATTCCCATCCATATGCTCAACACCATCAAAAAATGCTACTTCGTAGCCAAGCAGTTGACCCAGGAACTGGGTCGGGATCCTCATCCTGAAGAACTGGCAGACAAACTGGGCATGGATACCAGGAAGGTCAAGGAGATAATGAAGCTGTCCCAGGAGACTGCTTCGCTTGATACGACGGTGGATGATGACAACGTAACCCACCTGGCGGACCTCATCAAGGATGACAATGCTGTTGAACCCTTCGAGGAAGTCTTCTCCATGACCCTTCAGGATACCCTGGCCAATGTCCTGCGCAACCTGAACCAGCGGGAGATAACCATAATAACCCTGCGGTACGGCCTGAATGGCGAAGGTCCCCTTACTCTGGAAGAAACCGGCAAGCTTCTGGGCATTACCCGTGAACGGGTGAGGCAGATCCAGGAGAAGGCCATACAGAAACTCAAGGACCTGCAACAGCTGTCGGAGTACCAGGAGATCATGTAGGACTCCTGGCACGACGCCTGGGTCCTCCGCAGATCAGCGTGTTGCCAATCTGCGACTAGCCAGCTGAAAATACAACGGGCTATCCGGAATTAGATCCCGGACAGCCCGTTTCCATATCCAGACCCAACGGTCATTAATTCTTCAGCAGGTCCGCAAGGGATGCATGCCCCCGGCGTATGGCTACATCCGCGGCGGTTTCACCGGCGGCATTGCGCCTTGATTGATCGGCACCAAGTTCCAGCAGGAGAAGGGCGCCGCTTTCCAGTCCGGCTGCAGCCGCATGATGCAGCCCCGTCTCACCTAGATAGTTTGAACGGTCTGGCTGGGAACCGAAGATGGCAGTGACTATCTCCTTGTTTGACGCAAGGGCAATGGCCGCAGGGCTGGCTCCTTCCGCATCCCTGGAGAAAGGATCGGCTCCA
>MIBM01000371.1:6506-7445 GCA_001830645.1 Spirochaetes bacterium RIFOXYC1_FULL_54_7 | reverse complement strand
TCATGGCAATATCATAACAGTAGAGCATAGCAGTCGCAATACCGGCAGCAGCGGCATCACCGGCACCCGAAACATTGACCACCGGCAGATCCAGGGGAGAAACGCGCCCGCACAGGGTCTGCCGCTTGATCAGCAGAAGCGATGCCCGCCAGCAGTTCTGCCTCCCTCAGGTTCGGCTTGATCATCTTCAGCGCGATCAACGGTTTCCCACCTTGATTCAAGCCTTCCTCCTTCATATGCGTCTTGCCTCCAAGTGTCCGTTGAGGTACAGTATACTCCGAGAGGATCAGCGTGGATCAACTGTTCGACCGCCTCGGCGACCTGCTCAAGTCATGGATGCAGACCGAGAGCGCCAACTCCCCATTTTCAGAACCTCACAAACGATCGGGAGATCCCTTCCTGGATGACGCCATGGAGGAGTTGAACGCTTTTCTTGATGACGACCGTGAAACGCAAGCGCGCCTTGAACGTGAACGTCTTTACAAGATGCGGATGGAAGAAGAAGCCCGGTCCAGGTCAAGACCCAGGCCACAAAACAGCGGGCCACCTTCAAAACTGCTGGCTGCATACAAGACCCTGGGGCTTCCACCCAACGCGCCTTTCGACCACGTTCGCAAGGCCTACAAGCAGTTGCTCAAACAGCATCATCCAGACAAACACGGGTCTGCTCCCGAAGCCCAGAAGAAGGCCACCGAAACCAGTGCCCGCATCAACGATGCCTACCGTATCATAGAAACCTGGCACGAAACCGGTGCCTTGGGAGACGAATGATAGACAGGCAGCGCTGTTTTGCCCTCAAGAACTGCAGGGGCAAGCCGAGAATGAAAGAAGACCCATACAGGGAGGGACTACAGATATGACCCATAATCCGCTCGCGGCCTACAAAGAAACCCGAGTACGAACCGCCGGACCCGGACAGCTCGTGGTAATGCTGTATGA
>MIBM01000371.1:5319-6424 GCA_001830645.1 Spirochaetes bacterium RIFOXYC1_FULL_54_7 | reverse complement strand
AATGCAGCCCTGACCAAGGTCCAGGACATAATCACCGAGCTCATGGCCAGTCTCGATTTTGAAGCCGGCGGTGACATTGCGCGTGACCTGTTCGCCTTGTATGTCTTCTTCAAAAAAGAGCTGATGGATGCCAATATGGCCAAGGATGAAGCCAGGATACGGAGCGTCAGAGGCATGCTTGATGAGCTCCGTTCGGCCTGGTCCACCATTGCCGCCCAGTCCCCAGGAGCCGGAACAGAGATCCGTTCCGGCATCAACATAGCCGGATAAGCCTCCATGCCCCCCGGACGCGAGCTATCACAAGCGGAACTCGACCAACGGGTGGCCGTACTGAAGCGCTTCAGGGAACTGCTCGCCAACCAGCGGGACAAGTTCCGGTCCTACATGAATCTCCTGGATCACCAGAAGCATGACATCGAATCCGGGGACGTGGATGCCCTTGTAGCCCATGTCGAGGCGGAGCAAGGCATTGTAGCCGAGATCTTCGTGGTTCAGAAGGTAATTGCTCCGCTGGAAGACCTGTACCGAGCCGTCTACCACACCAGTGGCACCAACGATGGGGCCAGCCAGACCACAGCCAGCGGAACCGCCGGAAGCAGCGCCTCCGGCGATGGCCCCCAGGGCATATCCGAACTGAAAAACACCCTGGAAGCCCTCAAGAACGAAGTCGTCCAGCGCAATACCGAAAACCAGGCCCTGCTCAAACAACGCATGGATATGCTCCGCCACCAGATCATGTCGGTGAACAATCCCTACACCAAGCGCAAAAGCGTCTATGCCCAGTCTCCCGAGCCTGAAAACCTGGACATACAAGGCTGACGTACTCCATCGATCCCGATTGATCCCGCCGACCTGATTTGCTGCTCCCCAAGCCAGCGATTGTCCTTGCGGCCCTGGCATGGCGGAGGCTATGCTATGGGCATGGAACCCTTATTCCTTCTGGACGCCTATGGCTCCATCTACCGCTCCTATTTTGCCTTCATTTCCAAGCCCCTCCGCAACCCCCAGGGCCAGAATGTATCGGCTGCCTTCGGATTCTTCAGGGGCATCTTCCAGCTCTGGGACCAGTACAAGCCGCAATACTTTGCTGCGGTCTTCGACAGCC
>MIBM01000371.1:4749-5298 GCA_001830645.1 Spirochaetes bacterium RIFOXYC1_FULL_54_7 | reverse complement strand
ATTCCTCTTGTAAAGGAAGTACTGGACCTGCTGGGCATACCTTCCATAGCAGCCGATGGCTATGAGGCTGATGACCTGATAGCCACCATAGCGGAACGCTGCCGCAATGAAGGCAGGCAGTGCTATGTCGTTTCAGCCGACAAGGACCTGTTGCAACTGGTAGACGGTCCGGTTCGTGCCCTGAGGCCAGACCGCGACCAGGGTTACCGCCTGATCGGCCCTGCCGAAGTGCAGGAAGAATGGGGTATACCACCAGCCCTGATACTGGACTACCTGTCCCTTACCGGCGACAGTTCCGACAACATCCCCGGCGTGCCGGGCGTGGGAGACAAGACTGCTCTGAAGCTTCTGTCCGAGTTTGGCAGCTTTGACGCCATCTGGGCAGGGCTTCAGTCGGTAAAACCCGAGGGGCTCAGAAAAAAGCTGGAAACAGGACAAGAAAGCGCCATTCTGTCACGCAAGCTGGTGACTCTGGCCTACGATGCGCCCCTGCCCTTCGAGTCACTGGACAAGCTACGGGTGGAAACCCTTGGCAGGGATGCCGCCTCT
>MIBM01000371.1:4556-4698 GCA_001830645.1 Spirochaetes bacterium RIFOXYC1_FULL_54_7 | reverse complement strand
GACCAAACCACGGTAAAGACAGGCGACCAGGCCAAGGCAGCCAGCCAACCCTCAAGTGCGGTCAGTCAGGACGCTGTGGCAGCACCGGGGGAACTCTTTCCCGCCGGCACTGGTGCACCAGCCGAGCCGGAGCTTCCAGCCA
>MIBM01000371.1:4066-4484 GCA_001830645.1 Spirochaetes bacterium RIFOXYC1_FULL_54_7 | reverse complement strand
ATGCCGCCGCCAAGGCAGGGACCTTTGCCTTCGACTGCGAAACAGACTCCCTGGATGAGATGAATACCCTGCCTGTAGGCTTCTCGCTGGCTTACGAACCCGGCTCGGCCTGCTACGTTCCCTTGGTGGCTTCCGGCACGGCCTGTGTCGATGCAGAAGCGGCCAGAAAACTTCTGGCACCCCTGCTGGCCAGGACCGATGCCATCATGGTTGGCCAGAACCTGAAGTTCGATATGCATGTCATGGAAAACTGGGGTGCGCCAGTCAGCTGCAAACCCTGGGATACCATGGTGGCCGCCTGGTTGATTGATCCTGAACGGGATTCACTCAAGCTCGAAGCCCTTGGCCAGACCTGGTTGTGCTACAGCGGCATCCCTTATGCAGAGATTGCGCCCAAGGGTACGGTATTCTCCGGGAT
>MIBM01000371.1:0-4038 GCA_001830645.1 Spirochaetes bacterium RIFOXYC1_FULL_54_7 | reverse complement strand
GCCGAGGACGCCTGGATGGCCCTGAGGCTTAAACTGGTGCTTGAGCCCGTGCTGTCCAAGCGCAGGCTGACCTGGCTCTTCCATGATCTTGAAATGCCGGTGCTGGCCTTGCTGGCCCGGATGGAGCGGGAAGGCATCATGGTAGACGCTGCCTCGCTGCAGGCCTACGGCAAGGAACTGGAAACCGAACTGGCGTCCATACAGGCTGAAACCTGGGCACTGGTCGGCAGGGAGTTCAACATGAACTCCCCAAAACAGCTGCAGGAAATCCTCTTCGTGGAACGCAAGCTGACCACCGGCAAGAAGACCAAGACCGGCTACAGCACCGACATCTCGGTACTCGAGGAGCTGGCCAGGGAGGACCCGGTGCCGGCCCTGATACTCAGGCACCGCACACTGCAGAAGCTTAAAAGCACCTATGTCGAAGCCCTGGTACAGTTGGCTGAAACCGACCCGCGCATCCGGACCCACTTCGTGCAGACCGGTACGGCTACCGGCCGCCTGTCCAGCCGCGACCCCAATCTGCAGAACATACCGGTCCGGGAGGAAGAAGGCCGACGCATACGCGCATCCTTCGTGGCCGCTCCAGGGAAAATGCTGGTATCGGCCGACTATTCCCAAATAGAACTGGTGGTCTTTGCACACCTGTCTGGGGACCCCGCACTGCGCCAATCCTTCATCGACGGCGCTGACGTACACCGCCGCACGGCAGCACTGATACTGGGCAAGGAAGAAGCTGACGTGAGTCCCCAGGAACGCCGGGCAGCCAAGACCATAAATTTCGGGGTTATTTATGGGATGGGAGCCTTCCGCCTGGCCCAGGAACTGGGTATACCCAGGGCAGAGGCACAGAAGTTCATAGACGCCTATTTTGCCCGCTATGCCGGTGTGGCTGCCTTCATCAGGAATACAGTAGAGGCCACCAAGCGTGACGGCTATGTATCGACCATCCTGGGCCGCCGTCGTCCGGTTCCACTCATAAACAGCCGCAACGCCAACGAACGCCAGGCGGCTGAACGCATAGCGGTCAACACACCAATCCAGGGTTCGGCAGCTGATATAATGAAACTGGCCATGCTCAGGGTAGACGCGGTGATAAAGGAGCGTTTCCCCGAGGCAAGACTCCTGCTGCAGGTTCACGATGAACTTATCCTGGAAGTTCCTGAGGCCATAGCCCCAACAGTGGCAGCTGCCGTGGAGGAAGCCATGACCAGCGCCCATACCTTGTCCCTGCCCCTGCGGGTAGGGGTTGAACTTGCACGCAACTGGGGAGACATGCATTGATGCTAGGACTGACCGGTGGTTACTGTGCCGGTAAAAGCGAGGTAGCCGCCATCCTGAGCGGTCTGGGCTGGACCTGCATAGATGTGGACGCCTTGGGACACCGGGCGCTGGAGTACAACCTACCTGCAGTGGTCAGGCTGCTTGGCCCGGATGCGCAGAGGCCGGATGGCCTGCCTGACCGAAGGGCCATCGGCCAGCTGGTTTTTTCGGACAAGGCCCTGTTGAGACAGTTCGAGGCGCTGGTGCATCCGGCCATGTTTGCCTTGACTGACGAAGCAATAAAAGCCGCCGGAGGTGAACAGGACGGGAAGGTCTGCCTGGATGCAGCCATCCTGTACCGTCTGCCCCAGGCCGCCAGATGCCGGACCATCCTGGAAGTACGCGCACCATTGCTCGTCAGGCTACGCCGTGGCATGGCACGCGATGGCCTTGGTCCCCTGAGGATACTACAAAGGATACTTAGCCAACGGAGTCTGCAACCGGCAAGAAAGGCCTGCAAAGCAAGGATAATTCCGGTCAGCAATGCCGGTGGCAGGCAGGAACTGGTCCGTATCATCGAGACCCTGGCCAGGCAGACCTTTTAGGTCCCGACATGCTAAACTGGCGCGCGGGTATACCGATAATGGAAGGGAATCACCGTCCACCTTTATCGTGGTGCGGAGCTTCTGGAGGGGCGAGCAATGCCGATCGAAACCAAAAAGGTCCTGTGGACCGCTTTATCAGTCCTTATCGTTCTCGTAGTGGCCTTTGGCATAGCCCTGGCTTTTGTAGTGCCCAGAGGGGACTCGACCATGGCCCCCGCATCAATCGGTTCTACGACACCTCCCAGGGTAGCCGCACCCGAGGCCTATATCAGGACCGCCGAGCCTGCCCCGGTTCCATCAGCCCCTGGCAGCACAGCCCCGGCTGCCGATAACGGTGTGATCATCGTCTACGGTGAAAAACCAGCCACCACGGCCTTGCCTGCCCCTGCGGCACCAGTCAACCAGACCAGTGCCGCCGGAACGGCAGCCTCAACATCAACATCTGCAAACACCTCAGCCCCAGCCGCCCAGCCCAAACCGTATACGCCGGCACCACCTGCCAGCAGTGCGCCCAAGGCTACAACCCAGCCTACCGCTGCCAAACCGGCAGCCGCGGCCAAGCCAGCTGCAAGTGCAACGGTCACCGAGTACTGGATACAGGCTGCCAGCTTTACCGCACGATCCCGGGCAGAGGACCTGCAGCGCTCGCTGGTGGAGAAGGGCCTGTCATCCCTTATCACCATAAAGGAGATCGACGGGACTCCCTACTTCAGGGTACGCATAGGTCCCTACAACGCCAAAAACGAAGCTGATGGCTGGCTGACCAAGGTACGCCAGATGGCCGGTTGTGAAGAGGCTTACGTATCCATGCAGACTGTCCAGCGCTCCAGTTGACATGAAAACCAAACCGACAATGCCCGAAAAGCCCAAGCAGACAGTAGAGGAGCGCTTCAGGGGCTTCAACTTTGCCAGGGTAAACCTTTTCATGCTCGGCTTCATCTGCCTGCTCCTTGCCGGAGCCGCCCTGAAGCTGACCACTCCTGTGGTCCTGCCCTTCGTGATAGCGGTGCTCCTCACCTTCGTGCTGGAGCCGATCATCTACGTTCTTGAAAAGATCAAGATACCCAGGGCCATCGGCGCTGTGGTCATAGTCATGCTCCTGGGCATAGGTGTCTATCTGGTAGGCGCAATCCTGTTCACCAGCCTTCGGACCATCATCTCCCTCTACCCAAAATACGAACTGCGCTTCACGGAGATTTATATCCGGGTAGCGATCATGTTCGACCTGCCATACAACGAACATCTGAGTCTCTTCCAGAACCTGTATACCCAGCTTGACCTTGGGTCGAGGATTCAATCCATAGCTTTGTCGTCGTCCGAAGCCTTCCTCAACTTTCTGGGCAACGCGGTGATGGTGACCCTCTTCGTGGTATTCCTGTTGCTGGAGATGGGTCACTTCCGTGACCGGGTGGAACTGGCTTTTGAAGGCAAGCTGTCATCCAAGATACAGCTGATCATTTCAAGTACGGTAACCCAGGTCGCACGCTACCTGACCACCAAGTTCGTAATCAGCCTTGCCACAGGTATCCTGGTCTGGCTGAACCTGGTGGTCATAGGCATGGATTTCCCGGTGGTCTGGGGTGTCATTGCCTTCATCCTGAATTTCATTCCGAATATTGGTTCCATAGCCTGCGGCGGCGGTATTTTTGTGTTTGCCCTTGTCCAGTTCTGGCCGGATCCGACCCCCATCATCATCGCAGGGGCTGGTGTAACCGCCATCAACATGCTGCTTGGCAACATTCTGGAACCAAAGATAATGGGCGACAACCTTGGGCTGTCACCCTTCGTTGTCCTGGTATCCTTGCTGTTGTGGGGCTGGTTGTGGGGATTCACGGGTTTGATAGTAGCCGTGCCTATGACGGTCATCGTGAAGATCATCTGCGAGAACGTGCCGATACTGGAACCGGTTTCCATTCTGCTGGGATCCTACAAGGCAGCAAAACTCAAGGAAATGGCTATTGTGGCTACCTCAGACGGCCCAGCGGGTGTTGTTGATGCAACTGCAACCACAACTGCGGACATCCAGGCTGCCGTAAACGCCACAGCCAAGGCCGTTGATGGCCCCGGTATCACTGAGCAGGACTAAGCAGCCCGGCCAGCCGGGCTTCCTGGGTGTACGCGCTTGCCGAGAGGTCGCGCTTGCTGGCTAGCCGTGTTTGCCGACTATCTT
>MIBM01000370.1:1153-1770 GCA_001830645.1 Spirochaetes bacterium RIFOXYC1_FULL_54_7 | reverse complement strand
CAGAGGCAGGAGCCATTGCAGTCCTGTTCTGTACTGTGGTTGGCGTCTTCGTCTATAAACAGCTCAAATGGGAACACTTCCCCATCATTCTGGCGAATACTGTCTATGCAACCAGTTCCGTGGTGCTCATCATTGTTGCCGCCTCGGTGTTTGGCCAGTACATGAGCTGGGAGCGGATTCCGTATCTGCTCACCCAGGCACTGATGAATTTCTCCGGATCGCCCTGGATGATGTTGCTGATAATCAACGCGTTCCTGCTGTTCCTGGGGATGTTCCTGGAGGGTGGGGCTGTGCTAATAATTGTGGCTCCCCTGCTGGTACCGGTCATGCGGACAATGGGAATAGACCTGGTGCATTTCGGGCTGATAGTGATTGTGAATATCATGATCGGCGGCATTACACCACCCTTTGGTTCCATGATGTTCACTACCTGCGCCATCACCAAGGTATCTGTAGGTGATTTCGTCAAAGAGGTATGGCCCTTCATCATTGCGTTACTGCTGGTTCTGTTGGTGGTTACCTATATTCCGTCAGTGGTGATGTTCCTGCCGAATCTGCTCTGATGGTCAGACGTGGAAGGTGCTTCTCCACGGTGATGGCCAGGCGACCGGTCAACA
>MIBM01000370.1:998-1140 GCA_001830645.1 Spirochaetes bacterium RIFOXYC1_FULL_54_7 | reverse complement strand
AACAGCTTGAAGACTACAAACTGCTCCTGAAGGAAGCCCACCACCGAATCCAGTTGCATGGTCAGCAAGGCTTCTATGGACGCAATATTGTTCTTGATGCGGTGGTGGGCTTCCTTCAGGAGCAGTTTGTTGTCTTCAAGCT
>MIBM01000370.1:478-968 GCA_001830645.1 Spirochaetes bacterium RIFOXYC1_FULL_54_7 | reverse complement strand
TGTCGGTGATGCCCGGAATTTCGGCATCCGTCTTGCCGATCAGTCCGGTTATGGAAGCCCGTCCTGTGGACCTGACAAAGTTGGTGTTGCCCGAGATTATACGACGGTCATGATCCTTGGCTCTGACGGACAGTGCCCCGGATTCAAGGCTCTGTATCATTATCGTCCATCAGAGCAATATTGAGCAATTTTATTTTTACCTTGGAAGGGTGGGGCCTGGGGAGGGGAACCTTGGGACAAGGTGCCCTTCCCCGGACAAGCGCCATTGAAGACCCGCTGGAAGGTTCAGAAATCGGTGAGGTAACCATCCTTGTTGAAATGGACGGTGGTACCCTCGTGGAGGGTGATGTAATCAGGGGTGCCGCCCCTGTTCGGTATGGACTTGATCAGATCCTGGGTAGAGGCCAGGGTTCCGGACTGGACCTTGCCATCTTTGTAGAACGAGATGGCTGTTCCAGCCTTGAAGCGTACAAGGTATGGCTTGAAGGCC
>MIBM01000370.1:0-436 GCA_001830645.1 Spirochaetes bacterium RIFOXYC1_FULL_54_7 | reverse complement strand
TCCCTGTCGGAAACCAGGACACCGCTTTTTGGGTTAACTTCGTCAGACAACAATATGATTCCTTTCATCCAGACCAGTGCAGCTCTTGATGCTGGCCAAGTATAGTGCATCCGTCGCCGTCATGCCAGTGCGGGCGTTACCGTGGCCGCAGCAGGGAAATACCTTCCATGGTGAAGATCCTGGCTATGGCGGAGGCTATGGCCAGCCCGGCTGCGATGGAACCTGCCAGGATAAGGGTGCGGAAGCCCATGGCCGCGGCAAGGTCTCCCCTGCCTGATACTGCCTCGGACATGGTGTAGTACATGCCGCCGCCGGGTACCAGGGGTATAATGGCACAGAGGATGAAAAGGGTGGCCGGGCGCTTCAGGATGGCGGCGGCAGCCTCGGCATAGAGGCCCACGGCGATACTTGCTGCCAGGTAGGCCATGGCTTCGGA
>MIBM01000369.1:9037-12134 GCA_001830645.1 Spirochaetes bacterium RIFOXYC1_FULL_54_7 | reverse complement strand
GAAATGAACTGGTTTTTCGATAGATTCCACTCCGGAATCAGAGGGCGACGAGAGTCTCTCCGAAGACCCGCTCCAGCTTGGCAATGGTTCTCAAAGTCGGATTTGCCGTTTCGGGATTCTCGAGCTTTTGATAGACTTGGTATTTTACACCAAGCTTATCGGCTACATCGGTAAGCGTCATTCCTGATGCGCTGCGCCTTGCGCGGAGCCAGAGAGCAAAAGCGACCGATGGCGCGGGTGCGATCAAGGTTGCTTCTTTGATCTTTGAAGCGGCGGGAATATCGAGAGATCGCTTGATCATCGACTCGAGGATGCCGCTGAGAACATCGGAGGCCATGATCTCTGCCTCCTCGCGGGTGGCACCAAAGGTTATGCAGCCAGGAAAATCAGGGAAAGATACCTCAAAAACTTCATCACTTTCGGACCAGACGATGTTCGCCGGATAAGACATTTTCATTTGAGCCCCGCCTCCTTGAGCAGCCTGACCAGATCCTTGCTGATTATAAGGAAAGAATACACCTTTTATAGTGTGATGTCAAATCAACCTGGCGTATGGGTTGAAGTGTCACCAAGAATTTGCTTTTCTAAAAAACAATACCAAATGCGCATGCGCCGTTGACCTGACTGTCGTAGGGCAGGGTATGAAACGGTACAAAATAGACTGGGGCCAGGAACTGGTTCCGCCCTTTTGCCCCAACAAGCATTGCATCCACCATCTGGAACCCCGGATTCCCGGTTGGTGGACCAGGGCCGGATACCACTGCACCGACACCTTCGGCAAGGTACCCCGATTCAGATGCAGGACCTGCGGCAAAAGCTTTTCAACACAGACCTTCCGCATCAATTACTGGGCCAAGAGGCTGATAGACTATCCGGAGTTCCACCAATTATCGTCCGACTCGATGGGTGTCCGTGCTTTGGCCAGGCATTTCCACTGCTCCACCGGGGCCATACAGAACCGCACCGACCGCCTGGGACGGCAGATGATAGCCCTGCAGACCTACCTTCACCAGCATTTCCACAGCCACGAGGATGTCTGCATCGACGGCTTCCAGAGCTTCGACGTGTCCCAATATTTCCCGAACAACATTACCCTCTCGATCACCCGGAATACCAGGTTCGTCCATGAGGCCACCCACGCAACCCTGCGCCGCTCCGGCACCATGACCGACAAGCAGAAGGAGAAACGGGAAGATCTGGCTCCTTTTTTTACCTTCGAGAAAGATGCAATCAAGCGCTCCTTCACCGACATCCTTGACCACCTTGCCATGCAGAGGCCCCCAGTGGCCGGGCACCCACTGGTGATAATCACTGACGAGAAGCTTGAGTATGTTCAGTCCCTGAAAGGACATAGTCTCTTCAAGGACCAGGACCAAGAGCATCTAACCTTCCACCAGCGGATCAGCTCAAGGGCCGAGCGGACCTACCACAATCCGCTGTTTGCTTCCAATTACATAGACCGGGAACTGCGCAAGGACCTTGCGACCCATCGGCGTGAGACCACCTGCCACCGCCGCAGCGTATCCAAGGGGATAATGCGGCTGTGGTGCTACATAGGCTGGCACAACTACCACAAGCGCTTCAGGATCAACAATCCGTCTATGGATCTGAGCACCCACGCCGAGCACGCCGGGATTCCGAAGCTGCCGCTGGAGTGGTACCGGGATGTTGCCTACGGCGGCCGGGCCTTTCTGTCCCGCTTCGACCTGACGGTCTGTGACACAGAGGCATGGCTCAAACAGATACCCACGCCCCTGAAGACCGGGCCAGAGTACCTGCCCAGGTTTGCCTGGGGCTGAGCGGCTGTATCAGGGATTCTTACCGCTGGAAGTATCCAATTTTAAAAAACTCAAGAACCTTCGAAGAGTCCGTTTTTAGTAGAGCTCCCCGCGTCATCAACGGTGTCTGTCGTGGATTGCCCTGCAGGATAACAAATTTCAGATCTACAGGAAGGATGAGGGGACCTGGGAGGAGAAGGGAGGGCGGACTACAGTCAGAATTCAGGATTCCTGGTTTGTTCTGGCCGGTGCTGGAATCCGTGCCCGCCCTTTTCCCCCAGACATAAACCGGTTAAGCAAATTCTTGGTGACACTTCACAGGCACCCCGCCTTTGGCGACAGCCCCTGGTCCCGGATTATCTTGGCCGCCAACTCCACGCCGTCCACTATCTGCTGGTAGCCCGTGCAGCGGCACAGGTTGCCCCGCATGGTCTTGCGGATAAGCTCCCGGTCGGGAGAGGGCTCCCTGAGCAGCAAGGCGTAGGCGGCCATCACCATGCCGGGGGTGCAGAAGCCGCACTGCACGGCTCCGCAGTCCAGCAGAGCCTGCTGTATGGGGTGCAGCCTGCCGTCGGGATACTCCATGCCCTCCACGGTGATCACCGAGGTGCCAAGTGCCTTCTCCACCGTGGTGCGGCAGGAGCGCACGGCCTTGTCATCCATGACTACGGTGCAGCTGCCGCACAGGCCCTTGGCGCAGCCGTTCTTGGCCCCTTTGAGGAAGCGGTGCTCCCGCAGGTATTCCATGAGGGTCAGCCCAAGCTGGTCGTCCCGGACGGCCACGCCCTTGCCGTTGATGGTTATGGTATTCATGCCAGGTCCTCCGGGTTGATCTTGATGGGCAGTTTTTTATAGCGTTTGCCGGTGGCGTTGAAGACCGCATTGGCTATGGCCGGGGCCAGCAGTTCTATCGCTGGCTCTCCTATGCCCTTGGCACCGGTCAGGGAGTGGGGATCGTGGTTCTCCACGATTATGCCCGTCATCTCCGGCAGGTCGGTCATGCGCGGTATGGCGTAGGTGTCAAAGTTGTGGCAGAGGGCCCTTCCACCCTCTTTCTTGAAGTCCTCCATCAGGGCCATGCCCACCGCCTGGGTCATGCCGCCGTACATCTGGCCCAAGAGGAGGGCGCGGTTAATGGCCTTGCCTATGTCGTGGCCGGCCACAAGGCGCTTGAGGCTTACCTTGCCGGTCTTCTTGCTGACCGTAAGCTCCACAGCCTGGCAGCTGTACACATAGGTAAAGTAGGCATCACCCTGGCCGGTGGCTTCATCCCAGCTGACCGGGGGCGCCTGGTAGTTGCCGTAGGCAAAGGGATTCAC
>MIBM01000369.1:6965-9007 GCA_001830645.1 Spirochaetes bacterium RIFOXYC1_FULL_54_7 | reverse complement strand
TTCCCAGCTAAGGCTGTTGTCAAAGTTAAGGCCCCAGATCTTGTCCTTGTGGAAGCTCACTTCCTCGGGCTTGCAGTGCAGGCGCTCGGCCAGGTGTTTTGCCAGCAGGGATTTGAAGCTGACCACCGCTGCCATGACCGCACTGCCGCCCATCAGGGTGCCCCGGGTGGCCACGGTGGTGCCGCTGTCGGGTATGCTGCTGGTGGACGAACGGCGGTAGCGGATACGCTTGGGGTCCACCCCGAGGGCCTCGGCCAGGATCAGTATCATGGCCGACTCGGAGCCCTGACCGTTCTCGTGGATGCCCGTCTCCAGTAGTATGGAGCCATCGAACTGGCCGTTTATGATGCAGGAACAGAAGTCCATGCCCTCAGCGCCAAGGCTGGCCCCGCGGTAGCTTATGGCCAGGCCTATGCCGTACAGCTCGTCGCCATCGCTCGTGCCGAAGGAACACTGCTCGTATTTCTTGCGGAAGCCTATCTCGTGGACCACCTTGTTCATCACATCCTCAAGGCTCACGATGTGGTCGTCCAGCTTCTGGCCAGTCACCGTGGTGGAACCCTGCTTGACCATGTTGATGCGCCGCATGCCCAGAGGGTTAATCTTCAGCTCCCGGGCGGCCATATCCATCAACTGCTCCACGGCGAAGTTAACCTGGGGAGCGCCGAAGCCGCGCATTGCGCCGTTGAAGATGTTGTTGGTGGCCACGCCGTACACGTCGGCGTGTATGTCATCCACGGAATAGGGCCCGAAGCACTGGGCGGTGGAACGCCAGGTTACCCAGGGGGTCACCGACAGATAGGCTCCGGAGTCGGCGTACATGGTGGTCTTCACCGCCATCACCCTTCCCTCGCTGGAGACCCCGACCTTGTAGTGCAGCTTGTATGGGTGGCGCTTGTAGCTTTCCCGGAAGGACCACTCGCGCTCGTAGGTCAGTTTCACCGGCCGGCCGGTCAGTCTGGCCCCCAGGGCGGCCCTGGCACAGACCGCCGCGGCCGTGTCGTCCTTGCCCCCGAAACCACCGCCAACGGCTATGGTGTACACCTCCACATTGGACAAGGGTTCGCCCAGCAGGGCGGCGGTGAAGCGCCGGGTGCTGAAGGGGTGCTGCATGCTGCCATATATTTCTATCACACCATCAGACCGGGGGACACAGACCGCCGACTCGGCTTCCATATACGCCTGTTCTATGGTCTGGGTCTCGAAATCCTCTTCAAGCACCAGTTCGCAGGAATCGAAGACCGCATCGGGGTTGCCGTGCCTCAGGGTATGCTCAACCACGATGTTGCTGTCCCCGTAGGATGGTACCACCGGCGCATAGGGTGCCAGGGCTTCCTCAATGGTAAGCACTGCCTTCACCGGAGTGGCTTCCACCTTGACCAGGGCCGCAGCCTCCAGGGCCGTCTTCCTGGTCTCGGCAATCACCAGGACACAGACATCGCCCCAGGAACGTATTCGGTCATTTATCAGGATGGGATAGTCTTTCTGAATCTGGCCGAACATGGTGGTGCCGGGTACGTCCTTGGCGGTAATCACCCGGACAACGCCTTCCAGCGCAAGTGCTGCCGAGGCGTCAATCTTGACATCCTTGGCCGATACGTAATCCGCATAGACCGGCACCATGTGCAGCATGCCCGAGACCGAAAAATCATCCGCATAGGTGGCCCGGCCGGTCACCTTGGCGTGGCCGTCGTTCCTGAAGGTCTTCTCTGTACTCAAGGCCTTGTCCTCCTCGGGGTTTGGGGAAACGCAGGCTTCGATTGTAAAGATGGTTCCCGGACTTGTCCAGTCAAGATAAAGAAACAAGACAGAGGCTCTTTCAAAAGTTAGATGACTTATGAAAGAGCAACCATAGTAGCTTGGGCATTTGCACACGTTTTCAACGAAAACGGAGCGAATGCTGAGCCAATTTCAAAAGTAAGCTACTTTTTGAAATTGGCTCGACATCCAAGGGGCGCCACACTCAGGAGTGCGGCAGCCTGAGCCAGACGCGCCCCTTGCCACCGGCTTCCGGCCCCGCAGAGCCCAGTCCTGAAGGGCGG
>MIBM01000369.1:3436-6945 GCA_001830645.1 Spirochaetes bacterium RIFOXYC1_FULL_54_7 | reverse complement strand
TACTGCCGCCAGCACTGCCACCGCCGCCAGGCCGTACAGGTCCTGGGTGGGGTCGGGGGTCATCAGGAAGAAGGCGCCGGCAAGGGCAAGCAGCCGGAGCAGCAGGTTCATCCTGGTCAGCAGGTAGCCTTCCACGGCTGAACCAAGCAGGATCACGCCCACTATGGAGGTAACCACCACCAGGATTCCCTGGCCCCAGCTGGTATTGCGCAGGAGAAGGGCCTCGTTGTACACGAACATGTAGGGCACTATGAAACCCGCCAGGGACAGCTTCAGGGATGCGTAGCCTGTCCTCATGGGGTTGCCGCCGGAAATGCCTGCTGCCGCGAAGGAAGCCAGGGCCACCGGGGGGGTAATGTTGGCAAACATGGCAAAATAAAAGACGAAGAGGTGGGCCACCAAAGGGTCTATGCCAAGGCGTACCAAGGCGGGAGCGGCCATGGTGGCGGTTATCAGGTAAGCGGGGATGCTGGGCAGGCCCATGCCCAGGATCATGCAGGCCACCATGGTAAAGGCCAGGGTCAATAGCAGGCTGGTGCCACCCAGGGACACTATGGCATGGGCCATGGACAGGCCAAAGCCGGTGATGCTGGCCACGCCTATGATCGGCCCCACTGCGGCGCAGGCTATGGCCACGGGCACCATGGACCTGGTTCCCTCGAACAGGGCATCCACCACATCCTTCAGGTTCATGCGGGTTACCGGCCGCAGCATGGAGACCGCGATGGTCACCAGGATGGTCATGAAAGCAGAATAGATCACGGTACGCCCGCTGAAGAACAGCATGCCCACCAGGAAGACCAGAGGAAGCAGCAGGTGGCCGCGTTCCTTCATGACCGCCCAGGCCCGGGGCAGCTTGTCCCGGGGCAGGCCCTCAAGGCCATCCTTCCTGGCCCGCAGGTGTACCTGGGCCATGATTCCGATGTAATACAGCAAGGCAGGCAACAGTGCCGACAGGGCAATGACCCTGTACTGTATGCCCAGTACTTCGGCCATGATGAAGGCTGCAGCCCCCATGATGGGCGGCAAGAGCTGTCCACCTACGGATGCGGAGGCCTCCACGGCGCCGGCAAAATCCTTGTCATACCCGGTCTTCTTCATCAGCGGAATGGTAAAGGCCCCGGTGGTTACCACATTGGCCACCGCCGCCCCGTTTATGCTACCCAGGAAGCCGCTGGCAATCACCGCCACCTTGGCCGGGCCGCCGCTGGAATGGCCTGCCAGAGCCAGGGCTATATCGTTGAAGAAGCGCCCCATCCCGGATTTCTCCATGAAGGCGCCGAAGAGTATGAACAGGTAGATGTACGAGGCGGCCACGCCCACGGCAGTACCATAGATTCCGTCAGTGGAGACCAGAAGGAAGCTGGTGATTGACTCCCAGGAGTAGCCGCGGTGCCCGAAGAAACCCGGCATGCTGCGGCCGTACAGGGCGTACAGTATGAACAACACTCCCAGGAAGGGCAGAGCCCAACCGGTGACCCGCCTGGCACCTTCCAGGACCAGTACAATCAGGATGACACCGAATACCAGGTCAAGGTTGTTGGGTATGCCGGAGCGCGAGATTATGCCAATGTAATCCGCCCAGATATAGATGGTGGTTGAAAAAGCGACCATGGCCAGCAGGGCATCGTACCAGGCAAGCCTCCCGCGGTCAGCCTTCTTGCGGAAAGGGTAGAACAGGAACCCCAGGGCCAGAACCATGGCCACATGCAGGGACCGGTGCTTGAGGGTTACCGGTGTGCCAAGCACCGCTCCGTACAGGTGGTACAAAGCCACGGCAACGGCAAAGACCTTCACGAACAGGCCAAGGGCCTTGCCGGCAAAGACCCGGTACCGGGATTCGTTGTCATACTCCTCCAGCAGCCTGCGCTGGCGCTCCTCGGCGGATAGCCCGTCTGCTGGTGGTCCGGCTAATACGGCCCCGGACCCGACGGCAGCACTTCCAGCAGCGCTGCTGGCGTCGCTGCTGGCGTCGCTGCTGGCGTCGCTGCTGGCGTCGCTGCTGGCGTCGCTGTTGGTTTTGCTCATGGTCTCCTCCTGGGTTCAACCCGAAGCTCCAGGGCCTCGTGGTGCGGAAAATCGCTCCCTGTAAACAGGAGCGTGCCGTTCAAGCGCACCTGCCCAACGGCGATATGGGAATTGATCCAGTTGTACGAGGGAAAAGTCTCGTCTATGCCGCTGCTGATGATCCAGCCGTCCTCGGTCCGGACCTGTGCGCTCCGCTGGTGGGGTATGCCCGCCCCGTAACCACGCACCCGCATCTCCCGCAGGATCAGGGAACCGTCAGCGGCTATTGAAAAGAATTCGGTCCAGGGAAAGTGCTCCACCGAGTGGATCCACCCGAACTCCAGCAGGTCGTCAGGCTCGGCACCGGTCTCCAGTAGGACCTTTCCTTCCCGCACACTGGTAACTGCCATGACAAACGCGGATCCCGGCGGCTCGCTAGCCAGGCCGGGCAGCACGCTAACCAGACTAGGTAGCTCGCCACTCGAAACTGGTAGCGTACCATCCGGACCGGGGACACTGCTGCTGTCCCCTTTGCAGGAACAGAAAAAGGCCACGCCTGTAATCAATACAATGCGGAGTATGGCGTGGCCCAGGCGGATCATTTCAGGATTCCAGCCTCGCGGTAGAACTTCTCGGCTCCCGGGTGCAGGGGAACCACCATGCCTTCCAGGGCAGTCTGGAGGTTCACATGCTTCTTGGCGGCGCTGTGGGTATCCTGGACCATGCTGATATTGTCGAACAGACCCTTGGTTATGTCGTAGACCACTTCATCGGACAGGTTCTTGCTGACCAGCAGGATATTCATGATGGTGGCAGTGTTCACATCCGCCTCGTTGCCATAGGTTCCAGCAGGGATTATGTCGGCGGTGAAGAAGGGGTACTTGGACTTCAGGTTGGCCATGCCGGCACCCTCTATGGGTATGACGCGGATCTTCTTGGTGGTGGCCAGATCCAGGATGGTGGCATTGGGTATGCCGCTGGTTACAAAGGCAGCGTCCACGAGGCCATTGCGCATCTGGTCTATGGCTTCGCCGTAGTTGAGGTAATCGGGCCGTATGTCATTATAAGTAAGATTGTGGGCCTCGAGCATCAGGCGGGCATTCACTTCCACGCCGGAATTGGGAGCGCCTACGCCGACGCGCTTGCCTTTGAGGTCGTCGAAGGTCTTGATGCCGCTGCTCTCGATGGTAACCAGCTGGACATAGTTTGGATACAGACTCATGAGGCCTCGGAGGTCTTCCTTGGGCGGCTGGCCCTCAAAAGCACCGAAGGCCTGGAAGGCCTGGAGGACCGCGTCGGACATGACGATGGCCAGCTCGGCCTTCTGGCCAAGGATCAGGTTGATGTTCTCAACCGAAGCACCGGTGGACTGCACCGACGAGCGGTACCCAAGGGTGTTGCCGACCACGGAACCGATGCCACCGCCTATCGGGTAATACAGACCGCTGGTGGGGCCGGATGCAACGGTGATGAACACCGAACTCTTGTCTATCGCCGGTGTG
>MIBM01000369.1:3126-3410 GCA_001830645.1 Spirochaetes bacterium RIFOXYC1_FULL_54_7 | reverse complement strand
GGCGTGGCTGGTTTTGGCGAGCAGGCGATGATTGATGCCAGGATGGCCAAGGCGACGAAAATCTGTGCGAGTCGTTTCATGGGATTCCTCCAGATATATGCTACTGGTTGACCCAGCAAAAATCATGCCAACCGCGAGCAATCAGACTATGGACTATAATTTATTCCAGGGCATGACAATACAATACAGTGGACAGGATATAGGCGCAGAAGCATCAGTTACCGGCGGCACTTGTTGCCGTTGCCGGCAATTTTTGCCGGTTCCAATAAAGTGTGGATATCGGA
>MIBM01000369.1:402-3094 GCA_001830645.1 Spirochaetes bacterium RIFOXYC1_FULL_54_7 | reverse complement strand
CTAAAGTATTTGACTGCAATATAGCTTTTCAACCATATTTTCACCCATGAAGCGGATACCTCATGGGCCCATCATGGTTGCAATCCTCGCAGCATCCCTTGCAGTGCCCGCTTGGAGTGATGAGGCACTCATCCGTGTTGGCATCTATGACAACAAGCCACTGGTATTCATGGGCCACTCCGGGCCGGAGGGCCTTTTCATCGATATACTGGAGGAGGTGGCCCGGGAGCAGGACTGGGATCTGGACTACCGTTTTGCAACCTGGGATGAATGTTTCAGAGCCGTCCAGGCCGGAGAGCTGGACCTCCTGCCAGTGGTTGCCTACAACGAGGATCGGGCAAAACACATACAGTTTTCGGACAGCACACTCATTGCCAACTGGGGCGAAATATTTACCCAGCATGGGTTGAACATTCAATCCATCAGCGACCTCCAGGACCGGACAATCGCTTATCTCGGAAACGACACGCACAGCCTGTTTTTCAGGAAACTGCTTGATACCCTGGGAATAAGCCACACCAGCCTTACCGTAGCTGGCTATACCGACATGCTGGTGGCCCTGGAGGATGGCAGAGCCGAGGCAGGAGTGTTCAACCATATATATGCAAGCCTGGCCGCAGACGGACACGCCGTCCGGATTACACCCATAGTCTTCAATCCCATCCAGATACGATATGCCAGCCCGAAGGATGACCCCGCAGGACTGTTACCCTATCTGGACGCGAAAATCCAGCTTATTCGCAGTAGTGACGCAGCGGAATACCACCAACTTATCAGTCAATGGTTTGGGGTAGACCGGAAAACCGCCATGTCCCGCTGGATCTGGGGGATGACCATTGCCGGATTGGCCGCAATTTTACTGATTTTGGCTCTGAACCTCTGGCTTCGCAGGATAGTCCAGAAGCGGACAGCCGACCTCGAAGCGAGCAATTTGGCCCTGGAAGAAAGTGAAAGCAGATATCGCACCATCCTCAGTTCTGCCATGGATGGCTTCCTGTTGGTTGATCATACTGGGAAGGTCCTGGAAGCCAATGATGCCTACTCCCGGATGAGTGGTTACAACGCTGATGAACTGTCCCGGATGCATATTTCTCAAATCGATGTGAAAGATAACCGTGACGCGGTCGTAGGGAGGTTGGCCAGGGTGACGGACAAGGGCCACGATCGGTTCGAATCCACCCACAGACGTAAAGACGGTTCACTCTATGAGGTCGAAGTAAGCCTTCAATACCACCCTGACAATCCGTCGCACTTTATCTCATTCATCCGTGACATCTCGGAACGGAATCACTTCGACATGGAACGCCTGAAGGCAGAACAGGCCATTCATGAACAAGCGGAGTACCAGCGGGCCATTTTCAATTATTCGCCCCTGCCCATGTTCAGCATGGATATTGACGGCCGGGTCATCTTCTGCAACGTCGCGGCGGAACGTACCTTTGGCTGGAGCTGTAACGAGATTGCAGGGCAGTTCCTGCCCTTGATTCCAACTGACAAGCAGGAAGAGTTCCACCGCTTGAAGGGTCAGCTGAGATCAGGACGCACCATCTCAGGGGTCGAGCTTGTTAGACAGAAAAAGGATGGGAGTACCATCGATGTAAGCCTCTGGTCCGCTCCCATTTACAATGACAGCCACGAGATCATCGGCCTCATCTCGTTCTACGAAGACATAGGCGAGCGCAAGGCCATTGCCGAGAGACTGAGGCGCAACCTGGAGGAGAAACAGATACTCCTGCGCGAGGTGCACCACCGGGTAAAGAACAACCTGAGCGTCATCTCGAGCCTCCTCAATCTGCAGTCGGCCACCATAACAGACCCCGAGCAGGCCATCGAAGCCTTCAGGAACAGCCGGGACAGGATAATGGCCATGGCATTGGTCCATATGGAACTGTATGAATCCGGTGATTTTGCCCGCATAGACATGGGGACCTACCTGGGCAACCTCACCAGGCAGATAGCCCTGGTAAACGAGAACGCCGGACAGCTCAGCCTGGTTTCCCGTGCCGACTCCCTGATGCTGGACCTGCAGGTGGCCGTCCCTTGTGGGCTCATCCTGAATGAACTGATAACAAACGCCTACAAGTATGCCTGCAGGGAGGGTATGAAAGCCAACATCGACGTGTCCATGGCACGCACTGGGGATGGGCAGTTCACAATTTCGGTGACAGACAACGGGCCTGGACTGCCAACTGACTATGAAAATTCAAGTAGCCTTGGCCTTACCCTGGTAAAGCTTCTGGTAGACCAGATCGACGGCACCATGAATATAGACAGTTCCGGAAACGGCACAAATATATGTATAAGCTTCCCCGATCCATCATTGGCATAGTACTATGTCGGTGGATCAAGCAACATGAATCGAGGAGACAATTGGTGAAGTTTGCTTCCCGGACAAACTCAGATGAAGGCAAGGCCTACCGCATGTTCCTGTTATCCCTGGGGGCAATGATCATACTCCTCTTCGCGGGCATCTTCCTGGGCATGGCCATCCGCAATGCAAGCCTGGTGCAAGAAATCATCCTGGAACGCGGTCGCTCCCTGTTCCAGCAGATTGTACTCACCCGCCGCTGGGCCGCCGAATACGGAGGGGTATATGTACGAAAGGGGCCGGGCGTGGAGTCCAACCCTTGGCTTGAACACCCCGATCTGGAAGCGGCAGACGGGTCATTGCTTACCCTGCGTAACCCTGCCC
>MIBM01000369.1:0-366 GCA_001830645.1 Spirochaetes bacterium RIFOXYC1_FULL_54_7 | reverse complement strand
AGGACGTGGGTGACGTCGGGGATGCGCGGGTTGGCCGGCGCGTGAATGGCACAGTCGTAGCGTTGACGCAGACGGGCGATGCCGCCAGTATGGTCGCGATGATGATGGGTGATGAGCACGGCGGTCAGGCGAAGCCGATGCGCGTCGAGAAAGGCGATCAGCGGCGCGGGGTCGCCGGGATCGACCGCCACCGCGTGACGGTCGTCGTGCAGGACCCAGATGTAATTGTCTTCGAATGCGGGCAGGGGCGTGAGCGTCAACATGAGAGGGCTGCCGGACAGGGGGAGTCGCTATGTTATCCAAGCTGAATACGGAATGGTTCGAAACGCCGCTGGGACAGCATCTGCTGTTTCGCGAGCAACGCTA
>MIBM01000368.1 GCA_001830645.1 Spirochaetes bacterium RIFOXYC1_FULL_54_7 | reverse complement strand
AGAGCGCCGGCATTCTTGTCTCTGCAGACGGTAACGTCCTGGTCCTGCCCCCAGGCCTCATAGCCCGGGCTGCTGCACGGGTCCAGAGCGGTGAAGGTCCAGGGCCTGAAGGCGATCCAGCTATTGCTGCTTCAGCCCTGCTGGCCAGGATCCTGCGCCGTATCTTCCTGCCCCGGATTGCCGGAGATTCCGATAGCAACAGCGATAGCGTTGCCGATGCCGCTGACCGGAGAAAAGGCGATCCCTTCGTCCCCCTGGAACTCATCGCCCCCCTCCTGAATCCCGGCCTGGCTGCCCTGGCGGACCGCGCCATGGACCAGAGTCCGACCTCTCCCTCCCTTGCTGAATGGGACAGGGCTTTTGAAGAGGCAGCCAAAGGCAAGTATTTCCGGAAACTATCCACAGATCAGCTTGCAACCATTGCAATCCAGCGGAAAGCAGCCGAAACCAGGGTTGGCAAGAGGCTCGCCCGCAGACATTTCATCGCCAAACGCGGTGGCCTACTGACCGGGTTGGCCATCACCGCCGTCGTCATAGCAGCCATAGCCATCTTTGACAGGCCCCCCCCGGGACCCGATCTCTCGGAGCTTGGCCCCGAAGCTGTAGTCCAGGCATACTATGAAGCCATCGATGGCCTTGACCTGGCAACACTGGAAGCCTGCCTGGAAGGCAAGGCAGGCAAGGATGACAAAAGCCTGGTAACCAACCTGACTGTAGTCACCAAGATGCGTCAGGCCTACACCCGGGATGAACTCTTCATCAGCGCAAAAGAGTGGGTAACAGCGGGGTCACCGGAACTTGCAGAAGGTACGCTTATGTACGGCATAACCGACCTTGAAATCCGCAGCCTGGCCTTGGAAAGCCGTCTGGAGGCCCGGTATACCCTGTGGACCACCGGGAGCAGCGAAGACAGCATCCGTGGAATCAACATTCGCAGGGTGGACCGGCTGGTACTTGCCCAAGGCAAAAAAGGCTGGAAGATCATTTCGATAGAAAGGGAAAGTCTATGAGAATCGCACTGGTTGTAGCCCCCGCAGGATCGGGTAATTCCTTGTCAGCCCACGCAGAAGCCATGGCCAAGGGTATGGGTTCCATGGGGCACCGGGTGGACAGCTTCGATGCCAGGACAGACGACGGAGCCAGGCTGCCTGCCTATGAGTACATCCTGATACTGTCCGAACCGGTGTCGGCTTTCAGCGGCAAGATTCCGGAGTGCGTCACAAAGATTTTTAAAAACGCCAGTTCACTTATCGGCAAGAAGAGTGGCGCCTTCCTTCGGAACTCTGGCCTGTTTTCCGGTAAAGCGATGACCAACCTCATGCTGGCCATGGAGAAGGAAGGCATGCACATAAACTGGTCTGAGCAGGTCGGGAAGGCAGAGGAAGCGGGCGTTTTATCCAAGAAAATAGGAGCTTGAAGCTGGTTCCTGTTGTCAGAAAAAGACTTCTTCACTACTGTTATTGATTTTTAACTTGAAGAATTTTGCCAGATCGGCCATTCCCCTGTCTAAAGTGTAAAGATTGCTAAAAGAATGCTGGAGTCATAATAGCAAAGCATTTCAGCCTGACCGATTTTCCTGGCAGACCGATATCCAATCAACTTCGATAGGCGTTTCAGTACTGAGAGGAATGGATTGGTTTCTCTTTGCCTTGATCAATTTTCATGCAGCTGCCAGCTTTTCAAGTTCAGTTTCAATTTCTTGATCCGATACACCACTATATGTAAGTGTTATTTCTGCGATCACTCTATTGTGTTCAGTAATTGGCACCTTCTCCCCATGCTTGACATACTGAAGATACTGGTAAAGTTGGTTCTTCAGGTCTCTTACACCAACGGATATCATAAATTGTAATATATAGCCAGTGTAGCTATTTTATCAAATTCGTTCATGTCCCTGCAGAGCCCATCCATACACGTGTACCACAGCCTGGGAATAATGCTACGCCGGAATCGGAGCCTTGTCGGTCTGGATCAAACGCATGAATCCTCCCTTTTATTGACGCCCTCCTGCGCAGGATAGCCGGAAACGGCCCGGAAGGTCTTACGGTAGGCCAGGGGCGACAGGCCGGTGCATTTACTGAAGACCCGAGAAAAGTGGAAAGGGTTTTCGAAGCCGAAGCGCTCCGCGACACTGCCTACACTGGAGCCTGTCTCCACCAATACCGAAGAGGCTGCTTCCACCTTGAGGCGCGTGAAGTACTGGAAGGGCGTCATTCCCAGTACACCCTTGAACAAGCGTATGAAATGCTCCTCCGACATGCCCAGTCGGCTGGCCAGATCACCCATATCCAACTTGACCCGCACGGAACGCTCCATGATTGCAAGGGCCCGGCTCACGTGTGTGCTGGCACCGGAAGCCGGAGTAGCTGCGGCGTCAGCTGCATCCCCGGTCCCATACCAGCGCTGGATCAGGCTCAACAACAGATATGCCGCGGCCTTGCCATGCCCCCGGGTCCGCACCTGCGTGGCTGCCGGAGAGATAGCAGGGACGCTGACCGGGACACCAGACTGAGCGCCAACCGGCGCAGCAGCCGGGGAGGTGACCGGGGAAGAGGCCAGTATAGGGGACGCTTCCGCCAACCCCTCATGGAAGAGTCGATGCAGTTCCTCTATCAGGAAACGGTCCCGGGGCTCGATAGCCCTGGCCGGGGCAGATAAGCCCCTATCCATCAAGGCCAAGGCGGCTTGGTCATCCAGATTGACCAGATCCAGTTCGAACAGTATGGCATAGTAGCTGATAGGACCTTCAAGAGAGCCGGGAAGTATGGAATGGAAATCCATGGGCCTGGTCAGGAACAGGCCATTGCCGTCTATGCGATACCTGGACCGGTTCAAAAGGAAGGCGCCCTGTCCTTCCAGGAAACAGTGGAACTCGTATTCCCCAGGGTTGTGGGTATGGTAACGGCCGTGCCAGGCCAGCCTGTCGCCGCCCACCAGGCGGTAGACATGGACCGTATCCTTGATCGTCATGTATGCAAGAATGTCAATGATGGATATGCTTAGTCAATCCAGCCCGGCAAACTTCAAGACTAGCGAGGGCCTGAAGCTGCCCGGCATTCCTTCAGATAGGCCAGGGCCCGCAGCTGCCCCTCCAGCTCGCGCTCCCCCACCCAGTCGGCATCGTTCCAGCCTTCGACGTCTACCGTGCCGGTGTAGCCGCCAGAGCCGAGCACCCGGAACAGCTTGCACCAATCCGTGTCGCCATTACCAGGCAGGCAGGACTGGTGCCAGCGGGTGCTGCCGTATAATCCCTGGGCGGCCAGAAGATCCCGGTTTATCCTGGCATCCTTGCCGTGGACATGGATGATGCGTGGCAACCAGGATTTCAGCTGGGCAAGCGGATCGGCAAGGGCCTCTACCTGGTGGCAGGGCTCCCATTCCAGCCCGAGAACCTCCGATGGCAAGGTGCCGAACATAAGCTGCCAGGCGTCGGGATTGATGGCGATGTTCCATTTACCAGTCTTCCAGGTGTCTCCCATGCGGCAGTTTTCAAAGGCCAGGCGCAAGCCCCGTGCTCCGGCACGTTCGGCCAGGGGTCCAAAAACAGCCTTCCAGGGCTCGATCGAGGCCGGCACCGATGTGCCCGGCACCCTGCCGGCAAAACAACTGACCAGGGAGCAGCCAAATCCGTGAGCATGCTCGAGCAGGGCCGCAATACCGGCCTGTGTTGCAGCCCCCACTTCGTCACCGCTCAGGGGATTACCGTAGACAGCCAGTGAACTCACAATCGTGCCTGTTTCCACGGCAGCCTGGCGTACTGCGCTGGCGATACTCGCCAGGTCGCCGCTTACCCGGCCCCAGTACATGAGGGAGAAACTCTCGAAGCCCTGTGCCGCCAGCTGCCTGATGGCCAGCTCAGGCTGCTCATCGCCCTTGACCAAGGTACCTATCATGGGATGCTTCATCGTGGTAGACCTCCCGGGACAAGGCTGTCCAATAGTCTCTGGGTACGTAGGGCCTGGGCAAAATCCAGCCCGTCCTCGCCCCCTGCACCCATAGGCCTCTGCCTGGAAGCCAGCTCCACAAAACGCTGGTACGTGGAAGGGGTCTGCGGTCCCTCGACCATAGTCACTGGCTCACTCGCATCCGCATACCAGGCAACCGCACTGCGGGAGCGGCCGAAGTCCAGGATAGCCTTGCCCCTGGAACCATGCACGACTATCATGAAATCATCCAGTGCTCCGGACTCTATCCAGCTGGCACGCAGCCGGACAGGTGCTCCACCGGGCAGGACTGCGGAGGCGGAAAAGGTCACACAGACCGGGCCGGATCCTGCCAGGAACTCACCGGGGATCGGGGCTTGTCCGCCGTCTGCCGCCGGAGCTTGTCTGCCGTCTGCCGCAAGAGCTTGTCCACCGTCTGCCTCCTGGGCCAGGACCTGGGCCAAGGCCTGGGCTAGGTTGACCGAGCGGGCTTCACCGGTAGGCACCAGATCGCCAAAAAGGTAGAGCAACGCGTCGACCAGGTGGCTGCCCAGGTCGCCGGCGACGCCGGCACTGCTCTCGCCAGGTAGCAGCCGCCATCGCCAGCGCGGGGTGCTCAGCCAATCCCCCCAGGCCTTGGTCAGGACCCAGCTCTGCAGATATTCAGCCTCCACCGCCACAAGCTCGCCCAGCTCGCCGGACTCTACCATGGCTTTGAGCCCGGCCAGGGCTGGCGCATTGCGCTTGGAGAAGTTGACCAGGTTGGGCACGCCGGCACGGGCGGCCAGATCTGCCATGGCCTGGCACTCAGGCAAGGTCCTGGCTAACGGCTTCTCACAGAAGACCGGCAAGCCCCGCTCCAGGGCAGCCAGGACTATCCTGGCATGCTGGCTATCGCTGGTGACGCAGGACACGGCCTGGCAGCATCCTGCGTCCAGGAGATCTGTGATAGAACTATAATGCCTGGGAATGCCAAACCTGAGCGCAAAATCAGCGGCATTTCCCGGGTTACGGTCCACGCAGGCGCTGATCTGACAGCCATCCATAGCCCTGAACTTGCGGACCTGGTACGCAGCCATGGCTCCGGTCCCGGCTATTCCCAAACGCAGCATGGAACCTCCTCAGTCTTCCAGACAAATCGAGGTCGATTCCCGGACCACGAAATCGGTGTCAAGCCATTCCTGGACGGGTTCGGTCCGTCTGCAATTCAGGATATCTATCAGCAGCCTGGTTGCCCGGCGGGCCAATTCGGTTACCGGATGGTCAACGGTAGACAGCGGCGGCGAGATATCCTTGACGGGAGGCAGGTTGTCGTAGCCAATCACGCTCAGTTCGGCGGGGATGCGTACCCCCCTGCCTGCCGCATACTGAAGAAT
>MIBM01000367.1:276-5380 GCA_001830645.1 Spirochaetes bacterium RIFOXYC1_FULL_54_7 | reverse complement strand
CAGCAGAAGATAAGCACCCTCCGGAGCATGTTCGAGGCAGTGGATGAGGCTGTCATCGTGGTGGATGACAGTGGCACTGTGGCCGAGGTCAACTCCCAACTGTACCGTCTGATAGGTGCAGAAGCGGCAGATACACGAAGCCAGGATTTCATAACCGGCCATCTTGTACCCTGGTTGCAGGCCATCGTTGCCCAGGATCCCAGGGATGAGCCGAAGACCAATTACTATACCAATCTTGGCAACATCCAGGGACATGAAGTACCGGTGAAGCTGAATGCACGCAGGCTTGCCAGTCCTGGGCAGGAGGGCATACAGTGGATGTTCATCATAACCAACGAGTCATGGCGGGCCAGGGCGCGGCGTGAGCGTGAACACCTGCGCTCCCAGGCTGTCATGGCCGAGCTGCGTGCCCTGCGGGCCCAGATAAATCCACATTTCTTCTTCAATACCCTCAACACCATTGCCCATCTGGCAGAAACCAATCCTGGTGCTGCGGTTGACACCGTGGAACAGCTGGCCGAGCTTTTCCGCTATGCCCTTACAGCGACCAGGCGTGAAATGGTCCCCTTTGCGCATGAACTGCAGCATATCCAGCGCTTCCTGGATATCGAGCGGCGGCGGTACGGGGACAGCCTGCGTGTGGCCTTTGATGTGGATGATGGCATAGCCAGCTACCCCATTCCGCCTATGCTGCTCCAACCCCTGGTAGAGAATGCGGTCCGGTATGGAGGGGATGATGCTGCCGAGATACATATCAGAATCACAGCCAGGCAGGTTTCAGACGGCATGGTGGTGGAGGTTGCCGACCGTGGATCCACGGAAGTAGATCCTGAATCACTGTTCAACAAGCCAGGCATAGGCATACGGAATGTGAACCAGCGTTTCTCCGTAATCTATGGTCGATCCCTGGAGTTCGCCCGGAACGAGCCCCAAGGCATTATAGTCCGCATGCACATTCCGGGGCAGCTGTCATGACTCCAATCCGCACCATCCTGGCAGATGATGAACAACCATCCAGGGAAAGGCTCGGGCTGGCACTTGCCGGCTACCCGGGTATACAGATAATCGCCGAAGCTGCCAACGGCGTACAGGCCCTGGAACTCATACGAAGCCTGCGGCCCCAGCTGGTCTTCCTGGACATCCAGATGCCGCTGATGACCGGTTTCGAGGTCCTCAGGCAGCTGAAGACCCGCCCGTCGGTTATCTTCATAACCGCTTACGACGAATATGCCCTCAGGGCTTTCGAGATCCATGCCCTTGACTACCTTCTGAAACCCTTCAGCAGGGAGAGACTGTACGATGCACTGAACCATGCCCTTGAGAACCTGGGCAGGCATGCAGATGGTGAAATCAACATTAAGGTAGACAGGCTCGTTGAGGATCATGTACGCAGGGATCCATACATAAGCCGGCTGAGCATGAAGCAGGGTCGGGCATACCGGGTCCTTCCCGTCAGGCAGGTGGATTTCTTCAAAGCCGAGGATGGCCTGGTATTCTGGGTTGAAGGCAATGATCGTCACCTGGTTGACGAGACCCTGGGCGATCTTGAAGCCAGACTGGATCCGGCAAGTTTCATGCGTGTGCACCGCAATGCCTTGGTAAACATGGCTGCCATCAGCCGCGTTGTTGCCCTTGGTCGGGGGCGTTTGGCGGCGGAGTTTCCCAGCGGACAGCAGGTGGACATTGGCCGTTCACACCTTAATGCCTTCAGGCAGGCCATGAGCCTTCACCGTTCATCCCTTAAAATTCACCGTTCACACGATTGAACTTGCGCTTTCACGGTCCGGAGGCTTCCATGGAGTTGTACGGGGGACTTCTCCGTGCAGGTCACCTGCCAGTGCAAGTGATTTCCATGTTTTTCGCGCCCCAAAGGAGAGCCGAGATGAAAAGATTTCTTGCGTTTCTGTTGATCGCCAGCCTGTGCGTTCCGGTATTTGCCGCCGGCCAGAGCGAGGCCCCTGCCGCCAAACCTCAGGAGATCCGGGTGCTTCTTGCCAACCATCCATATGGTGAGCTGATCAAACCCATGATCCCCGAGTTCGAGGCCAAGACCGGCATCAAGGTCAACGTAGAGAGCCTCCAGGAGAGCCAGCTTACCCAGAAGCTGACCACCGAGTTTGCAACCGGATCGTCCACGGTAGACGTGTTCATGACACGCCCCCTCCAGGAAGGCCTTTTGTTCATAAAGAACGGCTGGTATGCTCCTCTGGACGCCTACGATTTCTCTGATTATCCCGCCACCTCGGTAAGTCTTGGCCAGAAAGACGGCAAGACTTACATCGTACCCCTGGTAACAGAGTGGCAGGTCTTGTACTACCGCAAGGATCTGCTTCGTAAGGCGGGCCTGAAGGTTCCAACCAATTTCACCGAGCTTGAAGCTGCAGCCAAGGCCATGACCAGCGCTGACGTTGCCGGATTTGGCTCCCGCGGCAAGGGTGCCGCTGCGGTGACCCAGATCTCCAGCTTCATCTACAATTTCGGTGGCAACTATCTGGACAAGAATGTTGCGGTATTCAACACACCCGAAGCAGTCGAAGCCTTCCGGTACTATGGCAAGCTGCTGGCCAACTATGGTCCCCAGGGTGTTACATCGATGTCATGGGAAAACCTGATGCCCGTATTCCAGGCAGGCAAACTGGCCATGTGGACCGATGCCTCGGTATTCTACGGCCAACTGGTTGATCCCACCAAGACCCAGGTTCCAGCCGCTGATATCGGCGTTGCCCAGTTGCCCGCAGGACCCAAGGGTGATCACCCCTTCATTGTGGTTTCCTGGGGCTTCGGATTGTCAAGCAAGACCCAGAACAAGGCAGCCGCTACACAGTTCCTCGAGTGGGCAACCAGCAAGGATCTGGCAGTAAAAGCCATGCTTGCCAACATAACCATGGCCCGCGATTCAGCCTGGACCGACCCCTCGGTGAAGCAGAAGATGAATGCCGAGCTGGCAGCCACCCAGTCCCATGCAGCCAAGAACGGCTATCCTTTTGACAGGCCCTTCATGAGTGCAGTCGGCAAGGCCCGGGATCTGATCGGCGAAGTGGTCATCGAAGCCATCGACTCCAAGGGAACCTCTACTAGGCTCCAGGCACTAGCTACCGAAAAGGTCAATGCCGTAAACGACCTGCTCAAGGCCGATGGAGAATACGGCGGAAAATAAACCGGTATACTATACTGGTTCTTGAGTACGATTTTCATTCAGGAATCCATTCCGCAAGGGATGGGTTCCTTGGGTTTTTCTGGTAAGGAGCAGGCACAACATGATCAAGAGCGGATTTTTCGAGAAACGATTGCGCTACCTTTTTCCCCTGCCTGCCGTGCTGTTTGTCCTGCTCCTTATGGTGTTTCCTGTGGTGTATACCCTGTTCGTCAGCTTCTCCGACTGGGCCTTGACCTCCGGGCGTCCCATGAAATTCGTAGGACTGGGCAGCTACCTGAAGGTCCTGCGTGAACCGCGTTTCATTGCCGCCCTTGAGCGCACTTTTTTCTTTACTCTTGGAGCAGTACTGATCGAGTCTGTGCTCGGAACCGGAATAGCCATAATCCTGAACCGTCACTTCCGCGGCAAGAACGCGGTAAAATTCGTGCTGCTTCTGCCACTGGTGGCTACACCGGTAGCCATAGGCATAGTCTGGAACCTCTTCTACGATCCGACCATCGGTTTCCTGAACTATGTGCTGAACCTGTTTGGCCTGCCCCAGAGCGGCTGGGTTACTGCCTCCCGGACGGTGCTCCCGTCCCTTATGCTTGTGGATATCTGGCAGTGGACTCCGATGATCACCCTGATAGTGCTGGCCGGCCTGGCAGGACTATCCCAGGAGCCCTATGAATCAGCCAGGGTCGATGGAGCCAGCCATTTCCAGATCCTGCGTCTGATTACCCTGCCTCTGATAATGCCTACCGTCCTGACTGCCCTTATACTACGGGCCATAGACGCCTTGAAGACCTTTGACATCATCTACGCCATGACCGGCGGTGGACCTGGTTATTCTTCGGAAACCATAAACATCATGGCCTTCAAATACAGCTTTGAATATTTTGATCTTGGTACGGCCTCTGCCATCCTGGTCTTCCTGTTCTTTCTGGTTCTTCTGTTCAGCCTTGCGGTAATGAAAGTCCGCAAGCAGTTCGAGTTGTGAGGGGCACCATGAAGACAACGATAGGTCAACGGATCATATTCCTGGTGGTATTGCTCCTCATCCTTGTTCCCACCATTTTCCCCTTCCTCTGGATGCTGCTGTCTTCCTTCAAGAGCCAGGTCGACATCATCGCCTGGCCACCGAAGTTCATCTTCGAGGTGACTCTGCGCAATTACCTGAAAGTATTCGGCGAACAGCAATTCCTGCGTTACCTGATGAACTCCAGTATCGTCGGCATCAGCGCGGTGGCGCTTTCCCTGCTGATCGGTCTGCCGGCGGCCTATTCCATAGCCCGGTTCGGCCAGCGGAAGTTGATGGTACTTATACTGGTAGCCAGGCTTATGCCGGGTATTTCCTTCCTCATGCCCTGGTACATCATCTTTTCCCGCCTGGGACTCATGGACAGCTACACCGCCCTCATACTGTCCCATATGCTCATCGCCCTGCCTGTGGTTGTTTGGGTCATGTCCGCGTACTTCGAGACGCTGCCCCGGGAGATGGAAGAGTCGGCCATGATAGACGGAGCCACCCAACAGCGGGCCTTCGTGTCCATAATCCTGCCTTTAAGTACCCCGGGCATAGTAACGGCCACCACCCTGAGTTTCATATTCTCCTGGAACAACTTCATGTTCTCCCAGGTGCTCAGCATGGCCAAAACCCGGACCCTGCCCATTGCCATCTACAACTTCATGTCCTATGCCGAAGTTGACTGGGGTGGGGTAATGGCCTCCGCGGTAACCATCATGACCCCTGCGATAATACTGACCATGATATTCCAGAAGTACGTGGTGAAGGGCCTTACCATGGGAGCCGTCAAGGGTTGAATAGTGTCTCCAAGAATTTGCTTAACCAGTTTAAGTCCGGGGAAAAAGGGCGGGCCTGGGTTCCGGTACCAGTTGGACGCAAACAGACCTCCCGAATCTTGAAGGCAAACCACCTTCCCTTCTCCAACCGGTTCCCCTCATCCT
>MIBM01000367.1:0-268 GCA_001830645.1 Spirochaetes bacterium RIFOXYC1_FULL_54_7 | reverse complement strand
GCCAGCAACACCCTGACAGGCATGCTTCCACACCAGCCCGTCGGCAATCGGCAATCTATAAAACACTTCATACCAAGGGCTGATAATGTGGCCCAGTGGCATTCAGCAAAACAGAATTCACAGTCAGCAGTCTACCGGAAGCCGCGGCTCAGCCCCAGGCAAACCTGGGCAGGTACTCTGGCCCGGTCTTAAGCGGCGTCGGCATCTGCTTGAGCCATGCCTCTGTGTCACAGACCGTCAGGTCGAAGCGGGACAGGAAGGCCCGGCC
>MIBM01000366.1:4116-5271 GCA_001830645.1 Spirochaetes bacterium RIFOXYC1_FULL_54_7 | reverse complement strand
ACGCAGTCCATCGCCACATCCACGGGATGTTGAGCCAAAACGCTCGCAATAGATTCGTTCTTACGGTTGATAACAACATCTGCCCCGAGTTCGCGGACGAAACGCGCCTTCTCTTCCGAACCCACCGTGGTTACGACTTTTGCGCCTAACATTTTCGCAAGCTGGATTGCGGCCATCCCTAGCCCACTGGCACCGGCCTGGATAAAGACGGTGTCGCCGCGTTTCATCTGACCTTCGATGCATAGATTAAGATATGAGGTGGCGAACGCTTCGGGGATTGCCGCCGCTTGTACCATTGACAAACCTTCGGGAACCGGAAGCACCATGGCCGCTGGTACAGCGACTTTTTCGGCGTATCCACCGCCGCCCAGCAAGGCGCATACCCGGTCTCCCACGCGCCAGCGCCCTGGTGATGGCGCATACGAAATCACGCCTGCGACTTCCAGCCCCATCCATTCGGGCCATCCTGGTGGCGATGGATAGTCACCCGACCGCTGCATCAGATCGGCCCGGTTCAAGGCAGCGGCGTGAATATCGATGACTACCTCACTCTCACCGGGAATCGGATCGAGGACTTCTTCCCATTGGAGTGACTTGTCTTTCATGATCAGGATCGCGCGCATGTCAGACCTTCCATGTCGTATATACTGTGGCAACCAGAATCAGCTTCTGCACCCGAATTCAGGTTTTGTCCCGAATTACAATAGGTTTCGTTACCCAGTCGACTACTCATACCCAATTTTCCGGCAATACCGGTACGTGACTAGACTATATCCGGCCTTCTTCTGATGTCAACAAAGGTGAGAATCAATCTTTTTATGGCATTCACTTTTTATTGCCAGATTGTTAAGGCAACAGCCACCTAGTGACAAAGCTCCACATTATTCCCGGGAGGGCTTCCTATTGCCTTATGGGACGAAAAGCATCGGTATGCCGCCAATGAATGTTTGGTATCCAGGTGAGCTGGTTGTAGTTGATGGGATTAACCCCCTGGCCTTCCAGCATCCTGCTGGCAATCTCTATGATCTGCTCACCATAGTGGTCTGGCCCATACGAGACGCAGCCAATGAATGGTGATCCTTCGCTCTGCATGACATGCTCCACATAGTGGCTGTAGTTCTGGCCAACCATAAGGATCTGCCGGGTTCGTGCGTA
>MIBM01000366.1:0-4080 GCA_001830645.1 Spirochaetes bacterium RIFOXYC1_FULL_54_7 | reverse complement strand
CTCGGCAAAGGAAACGACGAGGCAGGTATCATCGGGAGCCAGGCGGTCCAGACAGCGCTCCAGGCGACTGCCGTAATACTGCACCCCGCGAGAGCAATCAATGTGCTTAATGTTCCTGGCGTTGAGGGTAACATGCTCGCGCAGCGCGTCAATGGTGCCTACAACCCTTTGATTACATGCAGAGCCGGCGGTCTCCCGCTCCAGAGAGATGACCTGACTTACCTTCCCATTCCACAACCGGTTAATCTCCCGTGCAGCCATTTCACCAGCCATTTTACCGGCAACTACATTGTTAGCACCGAAGTAGACAGCATCTTGTACGGGCAAGTCGATCATGATGAGAGGTATGCTCCGCTCTGCCGCCTTTTGTGCCACCAGGACACCAACGTCAAAGTTACTCGAGTAGTCGATCAGAAGATCGACATCCTGCTTGAGGAGATCATTTACACACTCTATGATGCTCTCGTAATCACCGTTGTTGTGTCGTGTATGAAGCTGGTAGTTGTGTTTCTTCTTGCAGGAAACTTCGATACTCTCTCGCACCTCGGTCCGGAAGTCGGAATGGCCGGGAAAGAGAGAGAAACCTATGTTCTTTCCAATATTTCTTTGTAATGCGTAAGCTGAATCTGTGCCACAGATCGTCACCGGCATGTCTGCTGGTAGGATATCACGGGCAAGCTCATTGTCGACGGCATCGTCAATGATGATTTCTGCCGAGTCGACGGAAAATTCGGAAAGAGACAAGGAGCCCTCCGACTGCACGACACCCAGGTTCTCCGAGCGAACGCACAGGAAAATCCGCCTGGTCTTCCGAAGAATGGAGCGGACAAGTTCATCAGGCAGCAGGTTCTCAGGCAGACACATGAGATCGGATGAGATGCCCCTCAGTCCCAGAAGGGCTTTGTCGATGTGAAGTCCATCCAGGAGTGGTTGCTCCGCAAACGGTTCCATTTTCTTCGTGACGTTATTGAGCTTGCCTGAGAGGGTGAGCACCTCGCACGGATACATCCGCTCGGTGAGTGTTCCGGCAATGACAAGGGAGTTGGTGACGACGGTGAGATCCCTTGCCTTGTCTATCGTTTCTGCAAGTTGGCGGGAGAATGAACTGTCATCCAGAAAGACCGTATCTCCCGATTCCAGGTGACTTCTCGCTCGTGCAACGATCAGTTCCATCTGTCGTCCTGCCATCGACTCAGTTTCCTTCCACGAGGCAGGGTGATGCTCCGGAACGGAAGCGAATCCGTGGCCTAATATAAGTACCCCCTCGTTCTCGAGCTTTTTCAAGTCGGAACGGATGGTTGCAGTGGTCACGTGCAGATCACGTGCCAGTGTTGTAATACGCATGGTATGCTTCAATCCGATAAGCCGCATAATTTCCTGCTGACGTTCACCCTGCATGAGAACACCATACTCGGAAAGGCCGGATCGGGCAGCGGCCCCTTCCTTGAGGGATATACGGCCGTCATACCGGATTATGATGTCATCCCCTTCAAGTTTGATCAGATCCCTTCGGAGTGTTTCCCGGTTCATGCCGAGCTTCCGTGACAATTCCGACACGGAACCGGAAGTCTCCCGGCGGAGATGGCGAATGATTAAACGTTGGCGCTCGGTACTGGTCACTCTTCGATGATACATCATAAATTGAATAGATGGAACTTAAAAGGAAAAAAAAACTAATGAATAAATAAGCAATAATGACTCTGACTTATTATCTACCTATACTGATAGTAGTTAAAATGAAAAGATATGCTTAATATTCACACAGCATGTACAGGAATCTTTGATTGACAACTTTTTACCCCAACCGAATACTGGTGCCTGGAATAGTACATTTCCTTGAGGAGGCCACAGTGTTACCATACCGCGCTCCGGAACCCGATTGTGATGAGCTGCGAGACGTGCTGTTACGCAAGGCCAGAGGCAGACGTGTCCACTTCCATGAACATGCCATTGACCTCCCGGTGCTTCAGTAGATCTGCCAAGAGTACCTCGACATACCCTGGGTTCCATTCGAGGATGACAAGAAGAAACACTGGGATACAGTCATTCGCGCTCACAAGAATCTTGGCTATGATGCGCTCAAGGTCATCGGCATCGATTTCGAGGACCGGGCATTTGTCCGCCGGAAGCTGGAGACGCGGACAGGCACAGATTTAGTGACGTGGAGCGGCTGGATTGAGAACTGGAAAGACTTCGAGGAGTATGGATGGTCCGACCATCTTGACGCAGACTATGAGTCTATTGAGTACGTGCATGATCATCTTCCAGACGGCATGGGCATGTTTCTCTCGTCGCACCTTGGACCTTTCGCGCTCGTATCGAACTTTTTCTTCGGCATTGAGAATCTGTCGTTCTTTATGGTCGATGAGCCTGAACTGGTCCGGGCAGTCTTTGACCGCATCAGCGGGATCAAGCTGCGCTTCATGGAGCAGGTCATCGCTTTACCCCGGGTATTGGGGATATGGGGCCATGACGATATGGGTCACAAGACCGCAACAATTGTTCCCCCGGGTTTCCTGCGGGAGTTCAACCTCCCGCACCACAAAAAGATGGCGAAGCTGGCCCACGCGCACGACAAACTCCATGTCCTGCACTCGTGTGGCAACATGTATAGTCTGATGGATGATCTGATTGACGACGTCGGAATCGACGCGAAGCATTCCTACGAAGAGGCCATCCTTCCGGTCGTTGATGCGCATCGGTAGTACAGCGACAGGGTCGGCATCATCGGCGGTGTTGATATGGACCGGCTCTGCAGGGGCGGAGAAGCAGAACTTCGGGCTTACGTACGCAGCATCCTGGAGAGCTGCATGGATAAAGGCGGGTACGTGATGGGAAGCGGCAACAGCGTGGCTAGTTATGTGCCTGTTGCTAATTATATGGCAATGATGGCGGATGGCGTGGCGTTCATGGCGTGAGGTCAACGCAAAACCCTGTCCAATAAACAAGGATACTCCTCAGCGCCGAACCTTCGACTCGATTTTATCAATCACGGCAGCCACCGCCGTCTCCCCGTTGTACAGTGTTCCGTTGACGATCAGGATCGGCAAGTCCAGGTCGCCCAGATCGATTCCCAGTTCCGCCACAGTGTTGGAAAGGACCTCCATGCTGTCCCCGTTGGTGATGTCGTACACGTCTATGCGGGCATTCAGCATACGTTCCCGAAGATTGATGACCCTCCAGGCGACTTGCTCCATACGTTGGGATTCTTCACAGGTATGGCACGCCATAAGGTAGAAATAAGTGATTGTCTGCTGCCGGGCGACACACCCAACGCATATGACAAACACGACCAGACAGAGCATCGTAGTCAAGAAGGATTTTCCCCGGCTGCAAGTTCGAACTGGTGTGTGCGCAAGCCGACTATCCGTGCCATCCATGGTATTCATGTTCGCACAGTAAGTCAGTACCTGGAAGCTGGTCAACCATACGGAGTTCCGTTTTGAGAACAAAAAAAGCAAAAAAGTAAAAACATAAGCATAATTATAATATGGTGTTAATATAAATATATTCAATGTAATGTATTACAGCTATAGTTAAAATTCATGTACGCATAATCCGAACAGCTAGTTTTCGTTGACACCGTAGAATTTTGCCTTGACAATCAGAGTTGAGCGATACGAAGTTTCGCTGACAGCCCTCGAATCTTGGAGCACCCATTGGACAAAACAAGCCAGAGCATGATCAATAGAGTAGTCAACGAGTCAGAGCGGACAATACCACGTCGCACACCGCTGTATGCAGAAGTCGGGATTGTCGGGGTGGGGCACACCCGCTACTGGTTGCAATTCGAAGGGCTCCGGGATTCGCTGATGAAGAAATTGTCCGTCTTTGAGACGCGGGTTTCTGCCATGGGCGTGGCGGTACATAACTTCGGGCTCATTGACGATTCCCAGACAACGTATGCTGCCTTGGCCCGTATCAAAGCGGCGGCGCTTGATATCCTTTTTGTGGACATGCTCACGTATGCCACAAGCGCAACTTTTGCACCACTTGTCAGGGATCTGGATATTCCGGTGGTCCTGATAGCCCTTCAACCCTTGAGCGCCATGGATTATGAGCGCGGCCAGATCTTCATCC
>MIBM01000365.1:12685-12924 GCA_001830645.1 Spirochaetes bacterium RIFOXYC1_FULL_54_7 | reverse complement strand
GGTCTTTGATGCCTGGAAGCTGGCACGCAGTGCCGATGTCATAGCGTCCCTTACCGTACAGGCCTTGCGTGGCATAACTGATGCCTTCGATGCCAGGGTGCATGAGGCCCGCGGGCAGTTCGGGCAGGTGGAATGCGCGGCAAACCTGCGTGCCCTGCTGGAAGGCTCCACCTATACCACCCGTCAGGGCCAGGAGCGGGTGCAGGATGCCTACGCCCTCCGCTGTGTCCCCCAGATAC
>MIBM01000365.1:12376-12653 GCA_001830645.1 Spirochaetes bacterium RIFOXYC1_FULL_54_7 | reverse complement strand
TTTGATGTAGTGGCCCGGGAGATAAATGCCGCCACTGATAATCCGCTTATCTTTCCGAATCCCGACGACCCTTCGGGTGGAGACATCATTTCCGGCGGTAACTTCCATGGACAGCCGGTGGCCCTGGCTATGGACTTCCTGGGAATCGCACTGGCCGAACTGGCCAATGTTTCAGAGCGGCGCATAGAGCGTCTGGTGAACCCCTCGCTGTCCAATGGCCTTCCGGCCTTCCTCGTGAAAGAGGGAGGGCTCAATTCGGGTTTCATGATTGTCCAGT
>MIBM01000365.1:11410-12312 GCA_001830645.1 Spirochaetes bacterium RIFOXYC1_FULL_54_7 | reverse complement strand
ACCTTCCAGCGCAAACCAGGAAGACCATGTATCCATGGGGACCATAGCTGCCCGCAAGGCCAGGGAGATACTCGGCAATGTCCGTAGCGTCATGGCTCTGGAGGCTCTGGCTGCCTGCCAGGCGGTGGATCTGCGAGGTGGCCCGGATTTCCTTTCCATACCGGGCAGGGCTGCGTATCGGGTGTTGCGCTCGGCGGTTCCAATGGTAAGTGTGGACAGGATCATGTATCCGGACATAGCCGCCGCTACCGCACTTCTGGCAGATGGAGCCTTGCTGCGGGCGGCTGAAGAAGCCATGGGCGCAGATATCGGAGAATGAATATGGACCAATATCTGAAACAAATGAAGGCTCTGCCCGTCAACCCAAGTATTGCCGCCAAGGTACTCGTGATGCTGGACAGACAGGAATTCAGCTTCAAGCAACTGGAGGAGATAATCAGTGCTGACCCTGGCCTGACGGCCAAGATTCTCAAGATAGCCAATTCCGCGCTTTATGCCAGGCAAAACCAGGTAACCAAGTTGCAGACAGCCATCACGCTTCTGGGCATAAATATGATAAAGAACCTGGTAGTGCTGTTTACCGGAGCAGGTCTGTTCAGCGGTTATGGGAAGTCCAGATTCTGCTCGTTGTTCTGGCGGCACTCCCTGGCTACAGCGTTCATCTCGAAAGACCTTGCACTGCGGTACGGGATGCAGATGATGGCCGAAGAGGCCTTTATAGCCGGTTTGCTTCACAATGTAGGTCAGGTGGCCCTGTTTATGTATGATCCTACCAGTTATGAGGCCATACTCACCGAAGTTTTGACTGTGGGTGGTCGTTTCAGCGCACTGGAATTGCCCAGGTACGGTGCCAATCACCGGGAGGTCGGCGGGGCCTTGCTGGCGCAATGGTTGTTTCCCGA
>MIBM01000365.1:10782-11404 GCA_001830645.1 Spirochaetes bacterium RIFOXYC1_FULL_54_7 | reverse complement strand
TTCCGATTGCGCCAGGGAACATGGCGAGTCGAACATTGCCTCCCGCTGGAAACAGCTGATCCAGTACGTATCAATAGCTGCTTTCATAGCCGGGAACTGGGTATACTTCGAGGATTCACCCAAGCCGTATGATTTGCTGGATCCTCTCCTGGTCTTTCTGGGTTTGGATGCCCCAGGCCTGAATGCCTACCAGTCGGAATACCAAAACCAGCTTAAGCAAGACAAATTCTACCAGGAGTGCCAGGGGCTCATCAGAGCCTGAAGGTGACTCCCGGGGTTTGCTGGTTAGGGGGCCGTACGATCAAGGGATAATGTAATTACCCAGCCTCAGACTTGCGCCAAGACCCAGCGATGAGGACCAGAACACAGGATCGACAACAGTCCCATCCGCTCTTGATCCGGCGAGGGATACATACAGGATCAGTCCCCTGCTGGAATAATCCACCCTGACCGAACCGTCCTGGGTTAACCTCCCATCTTCCAGTATGGACAGATAGCCCGGCCACCACCGTGTGCTTATAGCCAGGCTGGAAGTACCTGTGAGTTCGAATCTTGCAGTCAGCGTGGCGCCTCCCTTTATGGCCAGAACTTCCGATGGGCTGTAATAATCAGCTACCAATTC
>MIBM01000365.1:9395-10767 GCA_001830645.1 Spirochaetes bacterium RIFOXYC1_FULL_54_7 | reverse complement strand
CTCCCTGCGTGTCCTGCCATGATCCGAGCAGCCCCAGGTCAAGGAGCAACCGTGGTGACTGGGACAGGAGGCTGCCAAGCCGGATTTCACCCTCAACCTGGAGTGCCGTATTTTCCTGGCCAGCCTCGTAGGGAGAGAACCTGAATCCTGAGTCCAGGGTGGCCCTGATGCCGAGTATCCTGGCCAGGGAGCGTGTGGTACTTTCTTTATAGAATAAGGTGCTGGCCAGGACACCATGCTGGAAGTGCACAGAACGATCCGGGAAGAAGGTGTCAGCCAACTGATTTAAACTGTACACAAGGCCCAGGTCAAGGCCTTCCTTTTTCCAGCCAAGCGTGGCCCCAAGGCTAGGGCTGGTGACGGTATAGTCTGTAAGGGTTTCAAGAGAGAAATCATCAAGTACGGGGGGGGCAAAATTGGCTAGCTTGTTGTGCAGGCTGATCTTTGCCCGGGGGCTGAAGGTAAGGCCGGACTCGCCCAGCTTGTATGGCAACTGTAGTTCCAGACTGTGCAATTGTACTGATTCCGGCAAGGAACCAGCCTGGGGTTTATGGATTTTGTGGTTTTCGAGTTGGTACGATGCATGAAGCTCCGCCTGACTGGTGACGGGCAAGGCATAGGCAAGGCTGGCCGTTGCATCGGTCCTGTTGCTGTCGACGGAACTCATGAACTCCATCTCTATGACCTTTGCATGGGCTTCTGCCAGACGGTTGTATGAACTGACGGCGGTTTCAAACCGTGGATTCAGTTCATATACAGACAGGTAAGAATCCATGGCTCCTACCCAGTCTCCACGCATCTCCAGGGCCCTGCCAAGGGTGAACTTTGATGAAGCGTCGCTTGGATTGATGACAAGCACCCGGGCCAGGATCTGGACGGCCTCGGCAGACCTGTCCATGCTCAGGAGTATATCTGCCATCTCCCGGCGGTCCTGCACCACCTCGGAATCGAACTGGTACATCCTTACGGTAAGACGTGCCCGGGCTCTGTCCATCAAGGATAACCAGGCGGTGTCAGTCCCGGTTGCCAGGGTCAAACCTCTTTCAAGGAATTCATTGATACCTGACTGCATGTCTTTTACAGCTTGGGCAGGATCATAGGGCAAGGTCGGGGTCGAAATGGGCTGAATTGTCTCCAACCCCAGGTCAAGAATTGTGGATTGGAGTTCGGCACCGTGATCGTAATAGCCCAGTGGATCCCACTCCGGATCCAGTTCACCACTCGTCCACAGCCCGGCCTGGCTCAGAACCTTTCCTGTCTGGTCCAGTATTCCCGTCGCAGGAACAGGCGTTTGTGGACGTGGGTAAAATGATGAGATCCGTAGCAGGCCGTGGTACGCCAGGGGATTCCCGTCGCTCATATTCCTCAGGAA
>MIBM01000365.1:9200-9389 GCA_001830645.1 Spirochaetes bacterium RIFOXYC1_FULL_54_7 | reverse complement strand
TCCATCATCTACATTCCAGTGCCAGTCGCCTGTCCGGTCCAGCAACTCCTTGTCGGCATCCCTCAGTCCGTATTCTGGCACAGCCTCGTCCAGTAGTCTGGCCAGGTGATCCATCAGCCGTGCCGACCGGTAGAGCAGGCCCTCGGCCTTGGCTAACTCCTGGGACAAGGCGTTTTCAGCCAGAGCCAG
>MIBM01000365.1:5483-9177 GCA_001830645.1 Spirochaetes bacterium RIFOXYC1_FULL_54_7 | reverse complement strand
TGCTCTGGTCCTTGGCACCACGGTTCTTCTCTTCCAGTACGGTTGTTTTTTGCCAGCTTGCCAAATTTCGCTGTAGTTGCATCCCCGTTCGCTGGGTCTCTATACGCAGGGAGTTCAAGGGTAGTTTCAGTACCTGCAGAAGGTCCATCAGACGATATGCATTGACTAGATCGTCCTCGAGCCCCAGAAGGATCGAGAAGAGCTTGTTGGCCAGAATCTGGTTACCCTGGTCTAGAGCGGCTTCCAGCATGCCGTTCCAGTAATAGGCCCTCAGCAGCTCAAGCCGCAGTTCGAGGTTGTCGGGATCCTCGGTGAGCCGTTGCCGGTAACCTTCCAGAGTAGCGCTTTTCATGCTGGATTCCTGGGCCAGTGCTTCAAGCAGGCCATTCAGCCTGTCCGACATCATGAAGCGATCCTTGATCAGTCCGAATGTCTCTGCAACCTTGGCTTCCTGGTTGCTTTTCTCATAGGCCTTGATCAGGTGTAGGTACAACTCAAGCATGTCGGGGGACCTGGCAATGCCCTTGGTGTAGGTCTCTATGCCCTTGTCCAAGTACCCACTGACTTCGTAAATCCTGCCAAGGCTTGATATTTTTGCAGGATCATCCATGACATTTTCCCAGAGTTGGGACAGGATCCGTTCCCCCTCGGTGACCCTGCCCTCCCAGAGCAGGGTAAGGGCATAGTTGGTGCGCAGATTGATATCCTCGGGATACAAAGCCAAGGCCTGGGTGTAGAGGGTTTCTGCCTCACGGTATTTCATCAGCCAGGCACTCATTTTTGCTGCCTCTGCCCAGATGGCCGGATCAGCATCGGGACTTGCAAGGTATTCCCGGTAAAGTCGCAGCCCTTCGTCCACCTCACCACTCCAGATACGGCTTTTGGCGGCAAGGAGCGTAAAGGCGGGATCGTCCCCGGCTATGACCCGTCCGCGGGAAATAGTCTTTACCGCATTCCCGTGATCCCCGATCAGGCTGTAAACCTGAGCCAGCAGTAGATACGCTTCCTTGTTCCGTGGTTCCACCTGAATCTTGTATTCATATTGGGGAATGGACTGGAATGGCGTATTTATGGATCGATCCTCCAGGTTTTTGGGGAAACGATCCGGCAGCGAAGCCCTGTCTGCCAGGCCTTGGGCTGCAGGTGAATCCTGACGGGTCAGGAAGAAGGCATCCAGAAAGAAATAGTAACGGGAGTCGTAGCGCCTGGTTTCCGGGATCTCGAAGCGGATGGTGTTGACGCCGGCCTTCAGTTGCACCGGTTCCGTGATCTTGTACCAGTAATTATTCACGGAATAGCGTTCGTTCACCTCGACCGCTTCCCGATAGACCTCAAGAGCTTCCCCCCCATTGACCCTGATACGGAGTGGTGAGATGAACGACGCAATCAGATCGCTTGCCGGCCCAGGAGGTGTACCGCCCAGCCAGAGATCCCAGGTTTCTTGCTCTTCAACAAAGAAGGCATATTCAGCATAGAAAGGAGCAGCGCCTGATTGGCCTTCCCGGTTCAGTTGTAGCTGCCTGAACCCGGAAGAACCGTAGTCAAGCACCGCCTGGTTGGAGAAGTTGGTGCTTATCGCGTTTTCGGCTTCTACCCAGACGAGACCCTTGGGTGAGCTTGGAAAGATCGGCTCCGACCTGGAATCAGCAGCAGCTTCCTGGCCTCCTGCCAGTGTAACTGACAATAAAAACCCCAGGACACCTGCGACAAGCGCTTTCATATGACCCCCAAACTAATGCTCATTATCAAGATGCTCTATTTCCGATATAAATATATATGCATCCGCACGAAATGCGAAAAACCAGAAGTTTACAACGCTTCAAGACCTCCCTTATCGAGATATCGGCATTGGCTTGCCTGCCCATGATTCTGGATCTGTTGATACCCGGAGACGCAGCCTTCCTCTCCGTATACTGCATCCCTTATGCACTTGTCCTGCCGGTGGCTACCGGAGTTTTCGGAATCTGGCCAGGTCTTCTGGCCTTTATGGTAACCGTGGCCCAGGCTGTGGCAATCTTCACGTTTGCCGGTCCGGGCTCTGTCCCCACGTCATTTCCCGGCAATCTTGCCGTAGTTGCATCGCTTGCGTTCGTTTCGGCCCTTCTTGTCGACTTCGGCAGGAACCGGATCATGCGCTTCAGGTCCATGGTGCTCCAGCGGTTCCGTCGGTCAGTACATAAAACCGGCGATCTTGCCAAGCAGAAGGAAGTCCTCGAGAAAGTCAATCGTGTACTCGAAGGAAGGGTATCGGCGCAGAAGGATTCAATTACAATTCTCCATGACCAGGTGAAGAAGCTTGGTTCCCTGAGTATGGATATGGCCCTTGGGACTATCCTGGAGACCATCGCACTGTTTACAGAGATGTCGTCCGGTTCCATATGGACCATGAGCGATGAGAGTCGAACCCTGGTACCCGCAGCTGTCTGGGGCTGGGATCCTGGCAAGGCCAGAGACGCAAGCCTTGATCCCGACCACTCCATAGAAGGCTATGTCTACCGGAACAGCAAACCCTTCTCCATGCGCATGCTCCTTGACGATGCCGAGTTTGACCGTTTTGATACCTCCCGGAACATCATTACCCTGCCGGTGTTGATTGGTGGCAGGGCCTGGGGAGTGCTGAATGTCGAGACTCTGCCCTTCGAACGATATTCCCAGTATACGGAAACCATTCTGGCTATCCTGTTAAGTCTTGCCGAGCCCTATCTGAAGCAGATCAGGGAATATGACTCGCTGAACGAACAGCGGGAAGTGGATGCTGTGACCGGATTCCCGCTCTTCTCGATCCTGTACCGGACCCTGGAACAGGATCTTGAACGGATCAGGTATGAACCTGGTTTTGTCACCATGATCATCATTGAGATAGCCAACTTCGGTGATCTACTCTCCAGAAAGAGCCGGGAAGAGATCAAGACCATCTTCAAGACTTTCAAAGATCAGATGGACAAGCGGAAGGCCATGAAATACAAGGCTTTCCATTTCAAGGAAGACAGCCAGTTGGTCCTCCTGGTATACGATCTTGACCAGGATGGTACTTCCTTCTTTTGCCTGGACTTGCTTGCCCTGTTCTCGGAACAGCGTTTCTCCCTTGGAGATGAGTCGGTACCGGTAGAGCTTGTCATTGGATTCAGCAACTCTGCCCAGAGTGGCACCTCTGCGGATGCCATGATCGATGCGGCCGAGTATCTGCTGACGGTCCAGCGGATCTGAGGCAGGCATATGAAGAATTTCCGTGAATTGATGACCTCCAGTACAGGCTTCGTGCCACGTACCCAGGCCCAGGCTCTCCAAGGGTTTGCCGAAGGAGTCCTTGGCCCTGAGTACTACATGTACCGGGCAGTAAACATACACCCGATACTGGAAGAACCCTGGGATACCAACGAGATAGACCGGTTGCTGGCTAAACCGGAGCTTGACGAGGACACAGCAGTAGTCCTGATGACTGTCTTCGAGCGCATGGTCAGGGGTGCCGACAAGGAACTTGCCCTATTTGCCGCGGAGAGTATAAATGTCCTCGAGCGTCGCTTCCTGGGGCGAATCCAGCGATTCAGGAAGCAACTGGCAATCAGGGCAGTTACGGGGCACACTGAGCCTCCTGGCAAGGGCCAGGGTAGGGGTGATGGAGAGGGTAAAGGTCAGGGCAAAGGTGAAGGCAAGGGTGAAGGCCAGAACAAAGGCGAGGCCGAAGCACTGAGGG
>MIBM01000365.1:4502-5469 GCA_001830645.1 Spirochaetes bacterium RIFOXYC1_FULL_54_7 | reverse complement strand
ACAATGCCAGGCTGCTGATTGATCCTGAACAGGATCTGGCAATCTACATCACCATCCTGCTGGATGCAGGAGATCTGGAACCTGCTTCGCTTGTCCTGGTTTATGCGCTGACCAAGAATCCTGAAAGCCGCCATCTTCACTTTCTGGCGGCCAGACTCAGTTTCATGCGTGGAGATTTCAGCAAGGTACTTTCACATCTTGAAAGCATGCCTATAGCCCGGGAGCCGGACCAGTGGGATGATTTACAGTATTTCTGGACAAGGGGGCACTACAATGGTTAAACCCCCAAGGGTCTGCCTTATCCTGGAGGGCTCGTATCCATTTATAACCGGCGGGGTGAGCGCCTGGGTCCAGGATATAATCGGCGGATTGCCGGAAATCGAGTTTGCCCTCTTTACCCTGTCTCCTGTGGCTGGCCAGGCCCTTCGCTATGAATTGCCACCCAATGTCAAGGAACACAAGGATGTAGTGCTTGGCATGCCGGATGCCGATGGCAAGAGATCCAAACGAAAGCCCGACAGGAACACCATAAAGCTGCTCCTGGACATGCATACCCAGATGTTCAACCACCGGCATCCTGATATCATGGGGCTATTGTCCGCCAGGAAACGCATTGACGAGCTGGACAACGAGATACTGGATGACTCACGGGCCTGGAACATGTTGGTAACGATGAACCGCAAGCGGAATCCCGCCTACGCCTTCTCCGACTACTTCTGGGCCTGGCAATCTGCCCATAGGCTTATTTTTGACGCCATACGACCTGAGTTACCTGCCGCGGATATCTATCATGCCATATCCACCGGCTTTGCAGGCCTTGCTGCCCTGGGGGCAAAGTGCAGGACCGGCAAGCCCCTGTTGCTGACAGAGCACGGCCTGTACCACAAGGAACGGGAGATAGAGATACGGAAGGCTAGGTTTGTAAAGGGTTACCAGCGCGACATGTGGATAAACATCTACAACAGCC
>MIBM01000365.1:2875-4419 GCA_001830645.1 Spirochaetes bacterium RIFOXYC1_FULL_54_7 | reverse complement strand
GTGGGGCTGGTCGGCCGGATTGTTCCCATCAAGGATATAAAAACTTATATAACTGTAGCCAAGATAGCACTGGAACGCATACCCGAAGCCATTTTCTATGCCATCGGGCCGACAGACGAGGATCCCGAGTATCATGAGGAATGCGTTGCCCTGGTCGACAGCTTCCATATCAAGGACCGCTTCCTGTTCACCGGCCGCCAGAATGTCCTGGAGTATTATTCCTTTCTGGACCTGATGCTCCTTACCAGCGTGCGGGAAGCCCAGCCCCTGGTCATACTGGAAGGCTGGGCGGCAGGAGTTCCATCGGCCTGCACCAAGGTGGGCAATGTACCGGAGATGCTGGATTATGATGAACGTTTCCTGGCCCCCTCCAAAGATCCGGTAAAACTCGCCGACTGCGTCAGCTTTGTGCATGGGCATCCTGAGGAGATGGTTCGCATCAACAAGGAAAACAAGGAAAAAGCCCTGCGTTTCTACAACAAGCCGGACATGATACGCCGGTACCGCGAGCTGTACGAAAGCCTTGCGGGAGGCACTTGATGGCAGGCATAGGCTTCCAGCTGCGCAAGATCCTGGGCAAAGGAGACCTTGGTTCCACAGTAGGAGCCCTGATTTCGGGCGTGTTCATTGTTGCCGGGCCCTGGCTCATCTCCGTCCTGGCCATGGCCATACTACAGACCCTGTTCAGCCGCTACTCTGTCCCCCGGGTCGAAGTCTTCCAGGTTGTGATCATTTATTGTTATGCCTTCTCCCTCAGCCTGTTTGCGGGGATACACCACCTCTTTACCCGCCTGGTAGCGGATCTGGCCTGGGAGAACCGCAATGGCGAGGCAGCATCCTGGATGTTACGGTTTGTTGTGCTGACAGCCCTGCTTGCAGCCGCCATCGCCCTGCCAGCCTTGTACCTCCTGCCGTTCTCCGCAGACCTTGATCCGGGCCTGCTCCGATTGTCCAGCGTATTCCTGTTCATGGCTGTGAATGTCACCTGGATAGTGCTGCTGTTCATTTCACTGCTCAAGGACTACCGCATAATACTCGGGGTGTTTGCCCTGGGCATGGCAGCCTCCGTAGGAGGAGCTCTGTCCCTTGGTCAGCTCCGTGGTCCGGGAGGCGCCGTCCTGGGCTATACCCTGGGGATGACCCTGATTGATGTCCTGTTCATCCTTGTTGCCTTGCTCCGGCATCCGCCGGAACCGGTGCAGGATGGTTGGACCAAGGTCCGGATCTACACCAGGCGTTACCGGGCTCTCATCCTGTCCGGCGTCTGCTTCTATGGTGGCCAGTGGCTGGACAAATTCGTCTTCTGGCTTATCCGAGGTCAGAGCGTCGAGGGTACACCCTTCAGGATCTACGCGGAGTACGACATAGCCGTCTATATCGCTGGCCTGTCGGTGATACCTGGCCTGGTCTACTTCATCATCATAGCCGAGACACAACTGTATACTGACCTGAAGCACTTCCTGTTCACCCTGAATCATGCCAGTTGGCGTCGGATACAGGAGGCCAAAGGCAGACTGTCCGGGGGAATACGTGGAGAGATGAGG
>MIBM01000365.1:0-2844 GCA_001830645.1 Spirochaetes bacterium RIFOXYC1_FULL_54_7 | reverse complement strand
TCGCTCTTGCTACCCTGATCCTGGCCTTGCGCCCAGCCGGTCTTGCTACCCCCGCCATGGCCTTGTCCCTGCTGGCTGCCCTGTTCCAGTTTACCCTGCTTACCCTGCTGGTGTACCTGTACTACTTCGAACTGTATGACCGGGCCTTGATGGCCGCGTTCCTGTATGCCCTGCTGAACGGCCTGGGTACAATTGGGCTGTATACGGTTTTTCCCGGACTTCCAGCCGGCCTGAGCCACGTTATGGCCGGAATGGTTGGTTCCCTGGCCGCCGTTCTGATGTTGAGGGATGCGGTCTTCAGAATGGACAAGATCATCTTCAGGCGGGTACTGAAAGGGTAAGCATCAGGGTCAAGTCAGTAAGTCGGGATCAGTAAGTCAGGAGCCAGCATCCGGATTCAACCGCAGGAAATCTCGAATCTGGCTCCAGATAAAAAAAGCCGCCGGAACGCACGGCGGCTTTATCGGTTGCATGAGCCTGGGATTACCAGTTAGCGGTCTTGTCTTTGTTGGCGTCGTAGAAGGTTTTGATTCTATTAGCAGTCCACGCCTCGTCATCTATCAGTACTCCGTTAATTCTACCTTCTGTACCGTAATAGCCGGAAAGCACCTGGGTACCGTCATAAAACTGGGAGCCGACCACGACCGGTGAATCTACAGCAAACTTTGATGTTGTTAACTTTATGCTGCTGAAGGTTCTGGTACCCCTGGAAACGCCATTTACATAGATGCTCATATTGTTGGCCGCCCTGTCCCAGGTAGCAGTCAGGTAGTACCAGGTGCTCTTCTTGAGCTTCTCAGAACTCTGGACCAGGTCATAGTGATAATTCGGACCTTGGGCGACTACCGCGAACCCGGGAGTGTTGTTGTTACCAACAAACTGGAGGGAAATGATTTCGTCCTTGAAGTCTTGTCTAATACCAGCATGTACTATACCGCCATAATTGCTCTGTTTGTCCACATAGACCCAGGCCTGTACTGTACCAGCCTCGGTGAAGTTGTAGGTGTAGGGATCACCCGAAGCCAGTGGGTCCTCGATCAGCGCGCCTTGGGCTCCAGTGAACTCCAGTACCTCGGCAACACCTGTAAGGTCTTCAAGGCCCGATTCCGCATCGACGATGCCATTGTCGGTTGCTTCGTCTATGGTGCTTGTAGTCCCTTCACTGACTGCCACATAAAGCTCACCAAGATCTCCAAGTGGTACGCTGTCTACTATTATTGAGACTGGCTGAGAGTCGGCTGTAGTGACCGCCAGGTTGCTGGTCTTGGTGTTTACCAGGGGGGCGCTGTTCGGACTGATGTAATAGGCATCGTCGGCCTGGGGTATCCAGAGGCTGTCATAGGAGCTGCTGATGGCCTCCACCTCGTCATTGATCAGGGTAATGTAGCTGTCCTGCTGCAGGGGAATATTCAAAACCCTGGCCTTAGCCCTGGTATCCCGGGTGCTCAGATCATAGTCAAGGGTGTAGGCTCCTGTGCCGTCATCATAACTATCTATGACATAGGTGGTTTCCTGGCGGATTACATTGAGGGAAAGAAAGGCCAGATCGATGCCATCTCCGGAATCCGGATCATAATCATCCAGATCGGGAAGAAACAGGGATGAGTAAGGATTAACGAAGCTGCCAGACTCGGTGTACAGGGATGTTGCAGCCTTCTCGAAGGCTATGGTAGTGCCTATGAGATGGCTGGGATTGCTGCCGACAAAGTTGAGATGCTCTGTGTAGTAGCGGATTCCGACTATAGACTGAACCCGCTTACCGCTCCAGAAGGTGTAGGCAGGATCATCCTCGTAGACCCGGGTATACACAACTACAGAAGAGTATTCAGCATTCGTATCGGTTAGGGGAAAGAAGACATCGGGATAATCCAGGCTGTCCAGCATATCAAAGGTGCCAAAACCATTGGGTTTGTTGCGGGCATCAACGATGACCTCATTCTGCTCGCTTCCGTCTCTGAAGTAGAGCCTGTTGCGTTCCCGGTGAGTCGAATCAAGTGTACCTGTACCGTCAACTACAGGATCGGCATTAGTCCAGGAACCGTCCGCCGTATCGGGAAATCCAGGTGTCTGATCCTTGATATAGTACCACTCCTCCTGCTTCTCCCGGGGATCGTAGCTGGGGAATACGGTTGTCACCTTTACCAAGTATACATTTGACACTGCGGTAGATTCGACCGTCCATGCTGAAGTCTGTCCAGCTTCTGGATAATTGTTCAATGTTCCCTCAGCTGGAGTGGTCGATGTAATACCGGAGAGGTCGAAGGATTCTCCCGGTAATGAATATACCGGCACAGTCGCCCTCGCCTGGCTCTGGCTTTCGTCCACTACCGGCAGGTTGAAGGGCATTAAAGCCCGGCCGGACTGGCTGAAGGTACCGTTCAGTATGTCGAAGCTGGTCAGGTACTTGGCCCTGAAGTCGCTGAGCTCGCTTGGCTCGGATTGCTCTGGTGGTGTATCGAACAAGGTGCAGGAGGACGTGAAAACAAGGATAGTCATAAGAATCAGAATCTGGTTACGCTTCATAAATACCTCCGGGACAATTCGATGTGTCCATCTTCTATAATGCAATAAGCATGCCAAAAAGCTATCACTATCAATTACATAATATACTGCGTATACCTATGCTTTTCCAATACTTAGCTGTTACAGCACATGTTCCGGCTAGATTATCGGCAGGCTATGCCGTTTTGCGCCGATACGACTCGACCCGGACGTCGAAATGCGGCTCACTCGGTCGAACCCACCCCATCCCGGCCCCCCTGATGTACGGGAATTTTACCCAAGCCTTGTATCCTGATAGCGGCGGGGCCTGAATGGGGTGGGTTCGACCGAGTGAGCCGCATT
>MIBM01000364.1:730-1404 GCA_001830645.1 Spirochaetes bacterium RIFOXYC1_FULL_54_7 | reverse complement strand
CGAGCGAAGACAACGACGGCTCGTCCAGTATCAGGTACCAATCGATCGTCGCATCGGTAAGCCGCTGAATTTCTTCGAGATAGGCCTTGGGGGACCCCCTCTCGTAGAGTACATCGATGCTGTCGACGCGGTTAAGCGATTTTATGATGAGGCCGGTCTCCGCGGGCACATCCAGCAACGCCGCCCGGGCATTGCCTGGGTAGTACATGAGAATTTCGGTCGCCGCGGGCTTGCCGTTCCGCTCGAGTATTATGGCGACGTTGATTATCCGCTCTTCCTTGACTGCGTCGTCTACGGGATCAGTGCGAAGAGCCGTAAGCATGGCAATAACCGCGATGACTACCATCATCACGATCGCAATGAGAAAAACCAGACTCTTATCGACTATTGAACGGGCCATTCGTATATGCTCTCTATGCTCTGACTACTCGGTACAGCTCATGCTCTTCTATATATTGAGCTACCGTGGCCGGTACAAGCAAGCGCCAGGGTCGCGCTTCCGCAATACGCGACCTGATGTCGGTAGATGAAACGGGTAACAACATGTTGTGCGCGGCTCGGTGCGGGTACGGCAGGGACGACGGGATTCCGCCTCGCCTGGCCAGGATCAGCTCCGCGAGGCGGCAGATGCCCTCAGGGTTTCGCCAAGAGCCAAAACCGACGGCCAGGTCCCC
>MIBM01000364.1:601-690 GCA_001830645.1 Spirochaetes bacterium RIFOXYC1_FULL_54_7 | reverse complement strand
GTGACAATGTGCTCGAGCGTGTCGAAGGTAAATGAAAGCCCTTTGCGCTCCAGCTCGCAGGTCTCGACGAGGTACATCGGATTTCCGTC
>MIBM01000364.1:0-386 GCA_001830645.1 Spirochaetes bacterium RIFOXYC1_FULL_54_7 | reverse complement strand
CCTACTACCCGCTCCGCAGGCAGGGAAGCAATAAGTTCCTCCAGGCGGCCGGTCGTCTCGGGAAGATCCAGCTTGGTGCCTATGACTATGCGTGGCTTGGCGACAAGTTCTTCTGAAAAGCCCTCGAGTTCCGCGAGCAGGATGCGGAAGGAATCGAGGAATTTGTCATCTGACAAGTCTATGAGAAACGCGAGCGCGGCGGTTCTGGAAATATGCTTGAGGAAGCGGATGCCGAGGCCTGCTCCTTCGTGAGCGCCCTCTATGATGCCCGGAATATCGGCGAGTATAATGTCGCGGTCGGCTATGGAAAGGATGCCGAGGTTCGGTATCTTCGTCGTAAACGGGTACGGAGCGATCTTGGGGCGCGCGTTGGTGAACCGATCAAG
>MIBM01000363.1:3804-5406 GCA_001830645.1 Spirochaetes bacterium RIFOXYC1_FULL_54_7 | reverse complement strand
GGCGATGCTCCTATCGAATATATCGACCCAGCCACTGGTGAACGTCTGGCCGGGGCCTACCACAGTGGCTTTGATGACCGGGCCCTGGAAGCCATTGCAGCGGCGGGTGGAGGCAGTTACCTGCGGGCCGGCGATGCCGGAGCCATAGGCAGGGCCTTGTCCAGGCTGGGCAATGCCAGCCTGCAACGCGTAGAGAGCGCGGTGCAACTGGATACACCCCTCAGGGTACCCCTGGGACGGTATTTTGCCATGGCGGCAGCCCTGGCCATGGCTATGGCCTGGACGATGCGCAGGGTAGTGCTTGGAGGCCTGGCATGAGTACCTACCTCCGGACGCTGTGGCCTTTGCTCCTGCTCCTGCCATACACCTTTCTATCCTGGCGTTTCATCGCGGGATTGCGCACCTTGCCCGGACTTACCGGAAACAGCGACCCCCTGGCCTGGCGACGCCATGTACGCCGGCGGACTCTGGCTGCCTTGTGTGGCGGCCTTGCCTGGCTGGTTCTTGTCTTTGCCGGTAACGGCTCGTTCGGTCGTATCATGCGGGTCACCGAGAAGATGTATGATGCCGAACTGGTGATGGCTATCGATGTATCACATTCCATGCTTGCCGTCGAGAAGGGGACCACCAGGCGGGAACGGGCCTTGTCATTTGCACGGGCAGCGGCGGCGGGCTCCCCTGGTGTCCGCTTGTCCCTGGTTGCCTTCAGGGGAGCAGCCACGACCCTGTGTCCGTCCACCTGGGACAGGACTGCCTTTGAAGACGCCCTTGCTTGGGCTGTGCCGGAGGCTGCGGGAATGCCAGGTACGGATATTGCCACAGCCATCGAGGAAAGCGTCCTGCGCCATCTGGTTGATGGCCGTGGTTCGGGGACGGCGCGGGTCGTCGTTGTGCTGAGCGATGGAAACGATACGGGGGAAAACGCCAGGCAAGCAGTGGAACGTGCAGGAGCCAGCGGAGCAAGGATCATCTTTGTAGGCATCGGGGACAAGGAACCTGCCCTGGCTCTGTATCCTGACGGGAAACCGGTACTGGATGCTGATGGCCAGCCCGTGCGGCTTGCGGTGGCTGCGGATGCCCTGAACATCCTGGCCAGGGTGGCAGATGGCTCGTATTCCCATATTGATGATCCGGGGACCCTCGCCTTGGTCGCCGGGGCGGCCAGGGATGCGGCGGGATCCACCGGTGCTGCGCGGACAGTCAGGCTGCGTTCAGGTGCAGTTCCTGAACTCTCATTGCTTGCCCTGTTGCTGTTCGCCTGTGCCACGATCCTGTCCGCCCCATATGCCGCTCCCAGGGAGAAGAGGCGATGAAGCCCGGCTCGGCAGTTGCTTCTGTCCGCTCTGGAAAGCACAGCCAGGGGGAGATGCACTGGCTTGGGGACATGCACGGACACGGAGCCAGTCGCAAGCAGATACTCACCACTGTTCTACTTGTTCTGTCGGTATTGTCCCTTGTTTCGTGTTCTGGCCTGGCAGACGGTTTTTCAGTGCTGGCAGCAAACCGCCAGTTTGAGGAAGGCAGGGTGCATGATGCCATTGCCGGGTATCACCAGCTTGGTGTCGATGCCTTGGATGGTCTGGTGGCCTACAATCTGGCCAA
>MIBM01000363.1:0-3651 GCA_001830645.1 Spirochaetes bacterium RIFOXYC1_FULL_54_7 | reverse complement strand
CCGGAGCTCCCTGGAAGCATGGCCATCGGACCGGGAGGCTTCAAGGGCATACGAACTGGCTATGAATGCTTCCCGGGCGGTGCAGTCGGTATCCGACAAGGAGCAGGCCAGATTCCAGTCGTCCAAGGCCGGAGGCGACCAGTCCATGTTCGGCATGGCTATGCCAGCATCACGGCCCTTCTTCGTACCAGGTGGTGGCCCAGGGGCAGGCGAGGTGGACCACTGATGAAACCACTGATGAACCACAGGAGCGGAATGCAGCCCAAGTGCCATGGCATTGGCTTGTTCAGGGCGCTGGTGGTTTCAGCCCTGCTGGCCATGCCCTGTACCACGGCCTTTGGCCAGTATGTGGAAGCGTCGGTGCAGCTTCCTGCTGCACCTGTTCCAGGTCAGGTGTTTTTCATCCGTGTGCTCATGAACGGAGCCGAGGCACTTCGGACCGAGGCTGTTGAACCGTTGTACGAAGGGCCTGTGCAGTACATCGGCGCGGATGTCCGTCCTCTTGCACAGTCAGAAGGGTCTGCGGCCTATGTGGACTATCATTTTCTTGCCTTCGGAGAGGGTAGCCTGATCATAAGTTCCCTTTCTGTCCTGTATGGTGGTAGTCCTATCCAGCTGGGCTCCTGGCATGTCGCTCTGGGCGGCTCTGATGGAGTCTCTGATGGAGTCTCTGGTTCCGGAACCCAGACCGGCAGAGGCACCAGGACTGCCAGCTGGATTGCGCCTGAAGCTGTACGGACTTATGAACCCTTCCTAGCCAGGGTAGCCTTGCCAGATGGCGAATTGGTGGTCATCCAATCCCTGGCAGTTCCCGGTGCCATAACCAGGCCTTCCGGTGACGGGCCGGGCTGGACGGTCATAGGCACCAAAGCGGGCGAGTTGAACCTCCCAGCCCTTGATCTAGAGACGAATGGCGGAAGGGTGCGCGTATCGGCACGGCGCGTGAGGGTGCAGGCCTTGCCGCAGGCTACCGCCGGCACCAGGGCTGTAGGAACCTGGTCTGTGTCCTTGAAGGTTGATGTAGCAGGCGGAGAGGCGCACACTGGTGACAGCGCCTCATGGGAGGCTATAGCCCGTGGCAATGGTTCAGCAGGCTTTGCCGAACCGCCTATGGTCAGGGTCATAGGGCCTGATGGTCTATCGGTAACCCTTCTGGCCGAACCATTCCGCTTCGGACAGGCTGTGCCGGGGGAAGCCACATTCGCTGGTCACGTCGGGGCTATAGGTACCTTTGTGATGGAACTTCCCGGAGAATACCGGGTGGAACTGGAACCGTATCCATGGTTTGACCCTGCCAGTTCACAGCAGCGCTATGCCAGGACTGCCCCTGTTGTCATTCGCGCGATCGAACCGAAGGTGGCTATCTGGGTGCCTGCAGCTGATCTGAAGGCCCAGGCTGTGGCAACGATACGCCGCCTGGCGGCTTCCGAAGACAGTCAATGGGCACAGGCTCTCGTAGCCATCGAGCTTGATGACAGCGAGGGAATCGGTCTGGCGTTTGACCAGCTTTCTGAAACAAGGCCCTCAATAGTGGACAGGCGCCTGCCCTGGAAGTGGGCGGGGCCTGGAACCATGGATGAAGGTATGGCTGCCCTGGCTTTCATCGGGGATGATCCCGTAAGGGCCTTCCATGAGGCCGCCCGCCTGGAGCGATGGTCCCTGCTGCCTGGTAGGGCCCAGTTGTATGCCGATGCGGCTGCCATAGCTTTGGATATCCTGGAGCGTCCCATAGCGCTGCTGCCTCCGCCGATGGCCTTGGGGCTGGCCGCAGTGCTGATGGTTCTGCTTGCCATCATAGCGTTGATTGGCCCTTTCCGTCATGTATCCTTGGTGCGACTGGCAGGTTTTATGGTAACCGGTCTGGCCGTGTTGTTTTCAGTCGCCTTGACCCTATCCGTCGCTGAACGCATAGAGGTATATTTCGTTTCCGTTGGTGGGCCTGCCATGGCTGTACCGTCGGCTGCTGCAAGCGTTTTATTCGAGGCACGGCCAGGGTCGGTCGGGAGAGTCCTGCGGAGTATACCCTCGTGGGCCTTTGTCGAGTTCAGAGACGGGCGGAATGCATGGCTTCCGGAATCCGGAATATGTTTATACTGAGGTGTTCTGATGGATTTCGGCGATATTCTCAAGGCCTGGGAAAAGGATTCTGCCAGGAGGGATGCCAAGGGTGATGGATCAATCAGACCGGTGGGCCCTCCGCTTTCCGGCAAGAAGGCTAATCCTGACCGTGTCTCCCGTGCCCAGGGCAAGCTCGTCCGGGGTGTTTCAAACCAGGATTCAGCCGCCGTGGCAGGAGTGCCGGCAGCAGAAGCCGTACGCCAGGCCCAGATTGCCTGGCTGGACCGCTACGGTGTTCCCGAGGATGCCAGGCGAGACAGCGACACTGCGGTCCAGGGACCACCGCCCAAGCGTGATCTGGTCCGCTTGCCGATAGACGGCACCATAGACCTGCATGGGATGACCGTGCCTGATGCGATAGCAAGCCTGGAATTGTTCTTCTTCCGGGCTGAGGCTTCTGCCTGGCGCAAGGTCCTGATAGTCCATGGCAAGGGCATACATTCCAAGGATGGACCCATCTTGATGGATACTGTCAGACGATGGCTTGAACGCAGGCCATCCGCCGGCCGTTCAGGGCCCGCGGATGCCGAATTAGGAGGAGGCGGAGCTACTTGGGTGCTGTTGAAGAGGGATCAGCGTTCGCGGTAGATGATCCTGCCGCGCGACAAGTCGTACGGAGACAGGGCAACCTTTACGGTGTCACCGGGGACGATCCTGATATAATGCTTGCGCATTTTGCCCGACAGATGAGCGAGGATCAAATGTCCGCCGTTCTTGAGTTCAACCCTGAACATGGTATTGGGGAGGGCTTCGCGAACGACACCCTCCACCTCTATGGCTTCTTCCTTGGCCACAATGCCTCCCGGTAAGTAATGGGGAGCCGACATTGAATGAGGCTCCCGAAGCGTTATAATAGTACGGGCCAGGTGGTCGAGTGTCAACCTATGGTTGCGGGTCGCAATTCTGACATGCTTTTAGCTTGAGTGCCTTGACAAGACAGGGCTATTTATGAATAGTGAGGCGCTCTGCATGGCAGTGACTGGCCGGAGCAGGATCGGGTTGTGAATGCGCTTCATTGACGCCCCCTTCCCGATGCACAGAAAAGGAGGATCCGGATGGACAAAGAATTCACCGACAGTATGCGGGTCTCGCTTACCTCGATGAAACAGGAAATCCTCGACAAGCTAGCTGCGACGAACGCCGAGTTCCGCGCAATCGTCGAGGAGATGGACCCCAAGGATTTTGCCGATGTCGCATCGGATGACGTAGACCGCAAGATGATAGAAGCTCTTGGCAGCCAGGACATGAAGCGCTTGAGGTCCATCGAAGCGGCTCTGGTGCGCCTCCAGCAGGGCCGGTATGGATCGTGCATGAAATGTTCCAAGAAGATTCCCAGGGAGAGGCTCGAGGCCCTTCCCTATGCTGTCATGTGCATAGACTGCCAGAAAAGCGAAGAACGCCGCAATCGCTGATTTGCACCCAAGCTTTGTGGACTCGCAACGGCTTCCAGGCTCATGGATGATATGACCGGTTTCCTTACGGGAGGCCGGTTTTTTTACAAGTTATCCGGCCCATGGTATACTGCCCGTCTGG
>MIBM01000362.1 GCA_001830645.1 Spirochaetes bacterium RIFOXYC1_FULL_54_7 | reverse complement strand
ATCGTGTTCCAACCTCAGCAGAACTTGCCGCAGCCCCGCCGGACATTCCATCCATCACCGCTATCGCCCTGCAAGACTACATCCGCCTGCAATGGGTTGAACCAACCGGATCGACGCCGAGCGCAAACCCGGTCGGGTATATCGTACAACGCTCGCGCGATAATGGGGCAACCTGGCGAGATATCACCGATACAGTAGACGGACTAGCCCGCATCCAGGGATCGGTATATGCATGGAATTTCAATCGCGGCGTTGACGGGTACCCCGAAGCGACTGCGAACTATGGATATTCGCCACTCTCTGGTTACCGCTTCCGCGTCAAAGCGGTCAACGCTGCGGGGACTGCCTCGCTGGGCTGGACTGCGTGTACGGTCAATGCGTCACAGTACAGATCCTGGAGACCGACCGTTCCGGCAGGCGGCGGTTCACGTTCTTCGATGCGCACCGCAGCGATCTCCTGGAACCGCGAGGCTAACGCTTATGGGTTCCTGCGTTACGAGATTCAGGTGCGCCGGACGTCGGCCCCTCCTGGAGGCGATACGCAGTGGTATGCGCCGGCTGCCGGACTCAATGCCTATGGAACAGAATTAGAATATAAGGCTGGCGTATCTGGTCTCGAATTTGACCTGACGAGTGAAGAGTGGACTCAATCACTACCGCTATCCGGCCAGGCCGCAGGAACTCCGTCTGACACATCGTACGAATTTCGCGTCAGAACGGTTATCGATGTGCCGCAGGCAGCCGACGACATGCCGAATGGGCTCTATGCCTCTGGTGGCAAACGAGCGTCGGCGTGGTGCACCGCAATCGCCGTCCTTGCAAAGGCCACGAGCGCTTACGACCTGGTCTCAGGGGCAGTAAACCAGGCCGCGCTAAGTACGGTTGTGGCGACATCCATCACAACTGCTCAGTCAACAGCAACCGCTGCTCAAACTCAGGCAAATACCGCAACAGTGCTGATTGTAGAGGATCATCTATCGCCGGAGCTTCCAAGTGCTACATATCCGGCAAACAAACAAGTGTACCAGACAGCAGGAGCACAGCCGAATACGATGTGGCAGGTAAGCGCTGACGGCGCTTCGTGGCTGTCTGTTAAGGTTGACACATCAAATTTGTCTGGAACTGTAGTGACGAATCAGATAGCTACCGGAGCCGTGACT
>MIBM01000361.1 GCA_001830645.1 Spirochaetes bacterium RIFOXYC1_FULL_54_7 | reverse complement strand
GAATGCACCCCGGGACGAGGTTTCCGCGGGCTTCTGGAAGGACGTCGGCGTTCCCGATGACCGTATAGCCTACCTGCCAGCCAAGGACAACTGGTGGGCGGCGGGTCCTGTAGGCCCCTGTGGACCGGACAGCGAGATATTCTACTGGGTTGGCAAGAACCTGCCACCAGCCGGTTCCAACAAGGGCAGCGATCCTGACAACTGGATGGAGATCTGGAACAACGTCTTTATGGAATACAACAGGGTAGACGAGAAAACCCTGGTAAGACTGCCTGCCCAGAACGTTGATACCGGCATGGGACTGGAACGCACGGTGACCGTGCTGAACGGTTTTACCAGTGTCTACCAGACCGAGATCTTCCAGCCTGTCATCAAGGCCTTTGAGGCTGTCTCGGGTTATATCTATGGCAATAACGAGGCCAAGGATACTTCGGTCCGCATCATCGCGGACCATGTGCGTGCGGCTACCTTCATCATCGGCGATCCTCAAGGCGTGTCACCGGGCAATGTAGGTGCCGGCTATGTCCTGCGCCGGCTTATCCGTCGTGCTGTGCGGCATGGCAAGAAACTGGGTGTGGATGGCTTGTTCCTGACAAAGCCGGCACTGGTGGTCATCGAGCGTTTCGGCAAGGCCTACCCGGAACTGCTGGTCAACCGGGAGCGCATAATCACCGAGCTTGAGCGCGAAGAGGCAAAGTTCCTGGAGACACTACAGAAGGGCGAGCACGAGTTCGAGAAGATGCTGCCAAACCTTTTGCGAAACCCACAGAAGATCATGTCCGGCCGCCTTGCCTTCAAGCTGTACGACACCTACGGCTTCCCCATAGAGCTGACCCTGGAACTGGCGGCCGAGAACGGCATGACCGTAAACCGTGAGGAATTCGGCGAGGCTTTCCGCAAGCACCAGGAACTGTCCCGGGCAGGCGCGGAGGGCACCTTCAAAGGCGGTCTTGCAGACCAGTCAGAGGCCACCACCAGGTATCATACCTCCACCCATCTGCTTCACAAGGCCCTGCGCATGGTACTGGGCGACCATGTAGCCCAGAAGGGATCCAACATAACCGCCGAGCGCCTGCGCTTCGATTTTTCACATCCTGCTCCCATGACGCCAGAAGAGGTCAAGAGGGTGGAGGATATCGTCAACGAGCAAATCAGGCGCAACCTGCCGGTGAGCATGGTCGTTATGCCCCTGGAGCAAGCCAAAGCGGATGGGGCCATGGCTCTCTTCGGCGAGAAGTACGAATCCATGGTAAAGGTCTACACGATAGGTGACTTCAGCAAGGAAGTCTGCGGTGGCCCCCATGTCGAACATACCGGAGTGCTCGGCAGGTTCGTGATACAGAAGGAGCAGAGTTCGTCCGCCGGCGTGCGTCGGATCAGGGCGGTGTTGCAATAAAACATCATAGCAACAAGGCTTGTCCAGCCTTCACGCCAGGCCGATAGTTGGAGTATGCAGATTCCTGATTTTGTCTTGGTTGATGGCCAAGGGTCGCAGATCGACAGGTGCATCAGGCTCCTCGAGTCAGCTGGGATCCGCACTGCCATGCTGGGCTCGGAGCATCCTTATGGCGTTCCGCTTGTGCGGGGCCTTGCCCCTGGAACCCTTTGGACCTCTGCTGAAACAGCTGTTGCACGAGGTCCCTTGATAGGAGTGGTCGATCCAGAGGATCTGGAACATGAAACAGTTGTCATGGCCAGCGGCCTGGCTCATTCTTACTGTTTTTTTTCTGATGACCCGAAGACTGTCAGGGCCACCTTGGTCTCTGCAACCCGGCGCTGGCATACTGACCGGCGCCTTGCTGAAAGCGAGGAGAAGTTCCGGTTTCTTGCTGAAAATGCCGGAGATGTCATTTGGACCTACAATCTGCGTACCCACCGTTTTGATTTTGTCAGCCCTTCTGTAAAACAACTCAGGGGGGTAGACCGCCTGACTGCCCAGTCGGAATCCATGGATAAGGTGATGGTGCCTGATTCTTACTGGAAGGCCAAGGCCCAGCTGGATCAGGCCTTGGTGGAATTCCGTCACACCGGCCAGTTCGTTCCCATTACCGACCTCTACGAACAGTACAAGTCGGACGGCACGGTCATCACAGTCGAAATTACCTCGACGCTGATCCTTGATCCCGAAGGTCAACCGGTCCAGATCCTTGGAGTCTCGAGAGATGCCACTGAACGCATCGCCGCGGAGCGTGCCTTGAAGACCGCACTGGCAGAGCGTGAAACCCTGCTCAAGGAACTCGGTCACCGGATCAAGAATACCCTGGCCATGACCTCCGGTTTCCTGTCCCTTGCCAAGGCCAGGGTCAAAGATGAAGCGGATGCCGAACTCTTCGAGGATGCCCAGTCGAGGGTACAGGCCATGGCTACCCTTTATGAACACCTGCTTCATTCAAAGGATCAATCACACATCGATGTGGCCTCATACCTGCGGGAGCTGTGTAAATCCATTGCCGATGCCTATGCCGAACAAGGTGGAGCGCTCATCCAGGTAGAGGGTATAGAGGTGCAGAGCAACAGCAAACTGGCTGTTTCCATAGGGCTGGCTGTGAACGAAGCCCTGACCAATGCCCTTAAATATGCCCGGAGACCTGGTTGTGTCCTTCGGATCTTGGTGATCCTCGAGCCGGGGAAGACCCCCGGCTCACTGTGTGTGATTGTGCGTGACGACGGTATCGGCCTTCCATCAGGTTTTGACACCGAAAACGCAGGGGGGCTTGGTTTCCTCATCATGCGTTCCCTGGCCCAGCAATTGAATGGAAGCCTCGAACTTGTTTTGCCTCCTGGCGGCGGAACGGAGATACGGTTCGAATTTGTCCTGTTTTGAGTAGTAATCCTTTCTGACCGTCCGGTTGACAGCAGTCCCGCAAGCGGGCGATATCCGGGTGTTTCCTGCCCCTTGCCCCTTGCCCTTGCCCACGGTGCACAGATCATTCTTTGATTGAGGACTCCACGATCACCTGCACGGCTGTCTTGGCGTCTTCCCGGATCAGCCGCAGGTAAACCGGGCCACGACAAGTTGTCCTGGTCCACCAGGCTTCCCTGAAAAACCATTCCAGGGTCTGTTCAATCGATTCGGTATCCTTGAGCCGCCCCTGACAGAACAAGTAGGTGCCTGCCGGCAGTACGATCCTGCCGTGTTGGCTTGTGGAAGCCCCGGAGTTGTCCGAAATCCCTGCCTTCAGAGGTTGCGGCAAGGGACTGCGGAGGTGCGGTCCGTCTTCGCTGTCCGATGCAAGCTGTTCCCTGGTCCAAATGAACACTGCTTCCGAGCCTTCCCTGGCCAGGACCGGCACTGCAAAGGCCGGGGGGGATTTGTCCGGACCCACCTCAGGTGGGGCTGGAGGGATAGTGTTCCATGAGAGCGGTGCGCCTAATCGGAGGGTGAGGAATTCCATTGAGCCAGTATGCCCGGCACCGGGGGTGGACGTAAAGCAGATTGGCCACGGGGGCAGCTGCTGATCCGTTGCGTAGGTTGATTTGGTTATAGTGTCCCCTGCGTTATTGTCACAAAATATTGTGGCCCGGGCATGGATCGTGCTACATTGGTGTATCTATGAACCTACTGGATCGACTGTCCGGACCGGATGATATCAAGCGCTTTTCGGTTCGTGAATTATACCGACTGGCCACTGAAATACGGGAACTCATCATACGTACCGTTACTGCCAATGGCGGCCATCTGGCTTCCAATCTGGGTGTTGTGGAACTGACCATCGCCATCCACCGCGTGTTTTCGACGCCCCGTGACCAGATAGTCTGGGATGTAGGCCACCAATGCTATACCCACAAGATACTAACCGGGCGCAAGGCAGATTTCCTGGCCATACGCCGGCCGGGTGGACCTTCGGGATTTCCCAAGCGCTCCGAAAGTATCCATGACGCCTTCGATGCCGGCCATGCATCCACCTCGGTTTCTGCCGCTCTAGGACTGCTTGCCGCCAAGCGCGCCAGAGCTGAATCAGGCAGTGTCATTGCGGTAATCGGCGATGGGGCGCTGACCGGTGGCATGGTCTACGAGGCCATGAGCCATGCCGGCCAGCTTGGCTATCCCCTCATCGTGGTACTCAACGACAATTCCATGTCCATCTCGGCCAATGTCGGGGCGGTATCAAGACTTCTGTCCAGGTTGTCGGCTACGGTACGATACCAGAACTTCCGCCGGATAGTTGACAAGGCCATACTCATGGTCCCGTTCATCGGCACCCGGGTCCATCCTTATGTGCTCAGAGCCAAGCGCTCGGTGAAGGCTCTGTTCTTCAAAGAGAGCCTGTTCTCCGACCTCGGTTTCGAATACGCAGGTCCCATCGACGGTCACAACATAGCACTTCTTTGCAATGTGCTTGCAGAAGCCCGGGATATCCGCCGACCAGTTGTCATCCATGTGGTCACCAAGAAGGGCAAGGGCCATAAGCCTTCGGAGGTGGATCCTTCGACCTGGCATGGTGTAGCCCCGCCGGCCCAGTGCATGGAAGCTCTCTCATCCGAAGAAACCGGGCCTGTCCAGTTGATGGTCAAGGGGCAGACCTTTACAGAGGTTTTCGGAGCGGCCATGCTGACCCTGGCCGAGGAGGATCCCCGTATCGTCGCCGTAACTGCTGCCATGGCCAAGGGAACAGGACTTGCTGCCTTCCAGGCCAGATATCCTGGCAGATTCTTCGATGTCGGTATTGCCGAGGAACACGCAGTGACCTTGGCCGCCGGTATGGCCGCCGGTGGCCTCAGACCGGTGGTTGCCATCTATTCCACCTTCATGCAGAGGGCGTTTGACCAGGTGCACCACGATGTCGCGCTGTGCGGGCATCCTGTGGTGTTTGCCATTGACAGGGCTGGCGCCGTTCCCGAGGACGGGGAGACCCACCAGGGCATTTATGACATACAGGCCTTCAGGGCTGTGCCTGGCCTGGCTATGTTGGCCCCTGCGGGAGCTGGCGAACTGGTGGCAGCCCTGCGTTGGGCTCTGGCAAGGACCGGGCCAACCATGATTCGTTTCCCCAAAGCTGATTGCCCTGCTGAACCGGAGATTCTGAAGACTCCTTTTGTGGAAGGCCAGGGTGTACTGATCCAGGCTCCAGCCGGCAGCCTGCCCAACAACAACATTCCTGCCAACAGTCCTTCTGTGGTCTTGTTTATTGTGTCGGGGACAATGGTCGACGAAGCACTGCAGGCGGCTGGGCTGGTTGCCCACGACGGCATTTCTGCCGATGTGTATCACCTGCGTTTCCTCAAGCCAGTGGACCATGGATTCCTGTCTGCCCTGGCTGGCCGGTACAAGGCCGTGGTGCTGGGCGAGGAGGGCGTACTGACCGGCAGCGTGGCAGCCGAACTGGCAGGTTCAATCTGCGCCAGCCATCCCGGCCTGCGTGTGCGGGCTCTTGGTTTTGATGAACGGCCCCTGGGCCATATGGGCAGGGCTGCCCTGCTCGGGACT
>MIBM01000360.1:5284-5429 GCA_001830645.1 Spirochaetes bacterium RIFOXYC1_FULL_54_7 | reverse complement strand
GGGTGTTGCCGGCAGACAGCACGTAGCGCTTGAGCCTGGCCGCAAGCTCTGGATTGAACACGTCGCCTGTTTCCTCGAAGGCCTCGAAACCGTCGGCATCCAGGACCTCGGCCCACATGTACACATAATAACCCGCCGCATAGCC
>MIBM01000360.1:0-5267 GCA_001830645.1 Spirochaetes bacterium RIFOXYC1_FULL_54_7 | reverse complement strand
GCCTGAACTGCGGCAAGCGGTGGCGCAAGCCTATGGCCTCGGGAACCCCGAGTCGTTTGCACTCCGCCAGCTCGAACGCCGACAGATCAAGGGAAGCCGGATCGGGATGCTGGTGCAAGGCCATGTCGATCAGTGCACAGGAAGTATATTCCACGGTCATGAAACCCTGGCTGAAGTGTTCGCTCTTCTTTATAAGTTCTATGAGGTGGTCGCTTATCGGCTTGCCTGTGTGGGCATGTATGGCATGCTTCTTCAGGATTGCAGGCGTCAAAGCCCAGTGTTCGTTTATCTGGCTAGGGAGCTCCACGAAATCCCTGAGCACGCTGGTTCCCGCAAGGCGCTTGTAGGTCACATCGGACAACAAGCCGTGCAGGCCATGGCCGAATTCATGGAACAGGGTCCGTACATCGTCAAGGGACAGCAGGGTCGGTTTGCCTTCCGGTGCCTTGGCAAAGTTGTTGTTGTTGATGATGATCGGATATGGCAAGCCGTCGGGGCGGTTTTTAGACTGGCTGCGGAAGTCACTCATCCAGGCCCCGCCGCGCTTGGCAGGACGTGCAAAACTGTCGGCCATGAAGACACCTACAAGGGTACCGGTGCCGGCATCAAGCACCTCATACAGCTTGACGTCGGGATGGTACAAGGGTATTCCATCAACTTCCTTGAAACTCAGGCCGTATAGCCTGCCGGCGGCATCGAACATGGCGGCAACCATACGGTCAAGCTGGAAATACTGTTTGAGTTCGGCCTCATCAAGGCTGTAGCGTTCCAGTCGCAGTTTTTCGGCATAGAAGCGCCAATCCCAGCCCTTCACGGCCCCGGCAACACCGTCTTTTGCTGCCAGAACCCCAAGATCCTGCTGTTCCTCAAGAGCGCGTCTGCAGGCCGGTTCCCAGACACGCATGAGAAGCTCGTCCACCGCGGAAGGCTTTTTGGCCATCCGGTCGATCAAGGCGTAGTCGGCATAGCTGCCGTAGCCCATGAGCCCTGCCAGTTCGGCCCGCAGACGGACTATCTTCTCCGCTACCCGCCTGGTATCCCGCTCCGGGCAACTCTCGCCCCTGGCCTTGAAGGCGCGCCACACCTGCTCACGCAGGTCACGGCGGGTGGAATAGGTCAGGAAGGGATCAACCAGGGATGGCGACAGGTTGACTGCATAACCATCCAGCCCCTTGTCAGCAGCCACGGACTTGGCCGCATCCAGCACGGACTCCGGCAGGCCGGCCCGGTCAGCCTCGGTTTCAAGGACCATACAATAAGCGGCCTCATCCCCTAGCACCGCCTGGCTGAAGGTAGTGTACAGCGATGCCAGTTCCTCGGTTATGGCAGCATACCGCGTGCGGGCCTCGCCCTTGAGAAGGGAGCCCTGCAGCACATAATCCAGATGGACCCGTTCAAGCAGGCGCAGTTCCTCCGGAGCAAGACCCAGATCCGCACGCTTGTGGTGTAGGGCATCGACCCGGCTGAAGATGCCTTCATGCAGGCTCAGCCAGTTCTGGTGGGCAGCAATCTTAGGCATCAGGTCCCGTTCAGCGGCCTGCAGGGCTTCATTGGTTTCGCTGGCGGTCAGGTTGAAGAAGACCCCGGCTACCTTCTCAAAGACCTCGCCAGCCCGGTCCAGGGCAACCAGGGTATTCTTGAAGGTTGGCTCTTCTGGATTGCTTGCTATGGCGTCGATCTCGGCCTTTTGTTCAGCCATGGCTACCTCGAAGGCGGGGGCAAAGTGCTCGGGTCTGATCAGGTCAAAAGGGGGAAGCCCATAAGGCGTTTCCCAGGGTTTGGTAAGTGGATTGTCTATCATGCCGGAAGTATGGAACCCATCCGGGCTGAGGGTCAAGGGAAAATTTATTGAAACCCGGCAAGTACTGGCTGACTTGCAATGAGCAGTAGCCTCGGCGAAACTGGTTTCATGACAGCCTTTGAAACCATGCATTTCGCGGGCAGCCCTCCCTGGGTGGCATACCGTGCAGCCATCGACCTTGAAGGACTGGATCCCCGTAGCCCGGATGCAATCAAGCTACGCTTGGCTATGGAAGAAACACCACAGCTGGCTACCCTGCTCTCTGACGTGTCCGGGTGGCCGGGAACGGTCCTGAACAGCCACCGTAGTGCCAGCCAGACCTTTCATGCCCTGAGCTTTCTGGCTGAGCTCGGAGTATCACCAGAACATCCTGCCGTGGCCAAGGCAGTAGCCGCAATCATGGAAAAGATCGGCGATGACGGCCTGCCACGGCTGCCCATGAACTATCCTGCCCATTTCGGTGGACCCGGGACAGAGCTGTGGTGCTGGGCCTTGTGCGATGCCCCGGTTATCCTCAAGGCCCTGGTCCGCTTTGGCTTCGGAGAAGATGCCCGGGTCAGCAGGGGCATAGAAACCATACTAGGCTTGGCAAAACCCTTCGGCTGGCCCTGCGCGGTTGCTCCGGAGCTGGGAAACTTCCGCGGCCCCGGCCGCAAGGACGAGCCCTGCCCCTACGCCAACCTGGTCAGCCTGGACCTGGCAGCGGCTTTCTTGGAAACTTCAAGCACCCAGCCATCCGGTTGCAGTGTCCCGGACTCTGACCCCGGCCAGGCAGCCCTGGCCGATCACCCCACGGTGCGGGCCGGCATCGAAGCCTTGCTGGACTGCTGGGAACACAGCCGGGAGAAACACCCCTACATGTTCCATGCCGGCACGGACTTCCGCAAGCTCAAGGCTCCCTTCATCTGGTACGACATACTCCACGTGGCTGATACGCTGTCACGGTTCCCGGTAGCAAACAGGAACGATCAGTTCAAGGATATGCTGGCGCTCATCCAAGAGAAACGCCAGCCTGACGGCTCGTATATCCCGGAATCTGTATATCAGCCGTACAAGGAATGGGATTTCGGACAGAAGAAGAAGCCGTCACCATGGATTGGCTTCCTGGTGGCAAGGATGGAAAGCCGGATCTGATCCTTCGATCCCGTCCGGCCCTACGATTTAGCTTGGAGCGCCATGTGTCCGCCGCGTCGGGTGGCGGATACGAGGCTGAAAGCCTCCATGCAGGTGCCCATTATCTGCACATAGCCGCGATCGGCCTTGTCAGCAGCGTCTAGATCCGACAGCGCAGCGGCATAGGCGACAATGAAGCTATCATCCCGGGATCGGCCGAGTAGCAAGCTCGATGCCAGAAGGTACAGTTGGCGCGCAGGCATGGGTATGGCCGACAATCGCGACTCAAGAAAACTGATCGATGTTTCCATGGCCAAGCTCCGTACTTTCCTGGGGTAGCTATTTTTATTGTCGGCCGATTGGAAGACTTCATGAAGGAAAGGCTGATGATGGCCGGAATCCAGAACCTTTGGGATAACCTGGATCGGGAAACGAACAGTGGAGCTTGACTGGTACTAATTATAGTCCTACTCTAGTCTCATGAAGACTACTTCGATCTCGGGATTTACACCCCGGAGCGCCCCTGTTATGCCTGCTACAGTGGAATATGATTACCTTAGTAGTATGGTCATGATTTTCCCAACAAAGGTAGTAGAAAAACGATGTTGTTCTTGACAAGTATACGCCATTGGCGTACAGTAAAACTATGGAGTTTATAGAAACTTCAGTTTTTACCCGACAGATACTTGAGCTTCTTTTAGATGATTCCTATAGATCCCTTCAAGCGGCACTTATGCTGCATCCAGAAACCGGCCACTTGATTCCTGGTGGCGGAGGAATACGAAAGATTCGCTGGGCAAATACTCAGCAAGGAAAAAGAGGTGGTATCCGGGTGATCTACTTTTACAAAACCCACGTGAACCAGGTTTATTTTCTTTTTGCGTATCCCAGGACTGCTAAAGATAATCTGACTGAGGAACAAAAAAGGATTCTTGGGAAACTGGTAAAGGAGGAATTCAAATGAATAATGAAGACTTCGATATGCTGATAGAGAGCGTCAAAGAAGCAGGAAAGATACAACGTGGAAAGCAAATAGCAAGCAGAAGATTTGAAATGCAAGCTTTGGATATTCGTACGATTCGGGAACAGAGCAATAAGACCCAACTGGAATTTGCTTATATGATCGGGGTCAGCGTGGCTACACTACGCAACTGGGAACAAGGCCGACGAACGCCCGAAGGTCCTGCACTTGCATTACTAAAAATTGTTTCAAAAAATCCTGAATACGTAGAACAGTTGTTGACCGTATAATTCGTAGTGTTGCGGTACCAACCCGCCATCGGGCAGGCACCGCAAAGGTGTTAAGCCTTTCCCCGTCTCCAATACTTCTTTATTATCGGAACAACCAGGGATAGGACGATCAGGACAAAGAATACCCAGCAGATAGCTGTAGAGAAAAATGTCGAGACAGAGCCTTTGCTCATCAGCAGGGCCCGCCTGAAGTTGCTTTCCGCCATAGGCCCCAGGATGAGTCCGAGCACAGCAGGAGATGATGGGATCTTCAACTTCTGGAGGAAATAGCCCCCTATCCCAAAAAACAGCATTATCACGACGTCAAAGATGTTGTTGCCGATGGCGTAGGAACCAACGAAGCAGAGAAGAAAGATAGTCGGGATCAGGATAGACTTGGGTACAGACAGGACCTTGGTAAAAAAGCGCAGGCTACTTAATCCTAGAAGAAGCATGCATATATTGGCGATGAAAAAGCCTATGAATAACGAGTAGACCAAGGGAGCATTATTCTGGAATAGCAGAGGCCCCGGTTGCAGACCTTGGATGGTCAAGGCTCCAATCATGATGGCTGCGACCGCGTCGCCTGGAACCCCAAGGGTCAGCATCGGAATCAGGGCTCCACCAGTGACTCCATTGTTTGCGGCTTCTGGAGCAGCCACGCCCTCGGGGATGCCACTGCCAAATGATTCAGGGTGCTTCGACATGTTCTTCGCCTGCCCATAGGCGATGAAGGCTGCGATATCCGCACCCGCACCGGGAATTGCGCCGACAATGGTTCCTACGGTTCCAAAAATCAAGCCGCTACGGCCGATGACACCCCAGTCTTCTTTCCGGGGAATTACATGCTTTACCCCCGTGGTGACCATCTGCTCCAGATGCAGTTCTTCGACACTTGTCAAGGCCTGGCTCATGGCGAACAGCCCGATCATTATCGGGATGTAGTTGATCCCGCTCATCAAGTAGATGTTCCCGTAGGTAAAGCGCGCAATCCCGGTTATGGAATCGATGCCAACAGTGGCCAACAGGAGTCCCAAACCGCCCGAAAGGAATCCCTTTGCCAGAGAGGATCCCGAAATCGATGCGATGATGCAGAGGCCAAAAACTGCGAGCATAAAAAATT
>MIBM01000359.1 GCA_001830645.1 Spirochaetes bacterium RIFOXYC1_FULL_54_7 | reverse complement strand
CCACCTTGTTTCAGGAGAAGAACGCATCGAATACCATGTCGCAGGCCGCCCGGCCTGCCATGAGGGGGTCCCATCTGGCCCCACTGACCGCCGGAGGTAGTCCCCCAGGGAAACGCATGGCTGCAAGCCCCTTGGAGACTTCCGCAGCAAAAAGGTCAGAGAGAGCCTGGGAGCGGGATATTATGACAAAGGCATCCGGTTCAAGCATGTGCCTGATGGTACGGACAGCGCGCTGCAGCAATCTGCCAGCCACGGTAAGCACTTCCAGGACCTGCGGGTTGCCTGAAAGAATCAGTGCATCCAGGCTGTCCATGTCGGGACAAGGCACCATGGAAGAAACGGAACGCAGCAGGACATCCTCTGCCAGGTAGGCTTCAAGACAACCGCTGTCCCCACAGGCACAGGTCGGACCGTCTGGATTCATGACCATATGCCCAATCTCGAGAGCTGTCCGGCCGCCGCTCTCATAAGGCCTTCCGTCCCTGATGAAAGCCCCGCCAACACCGGAGCGGATTAGTACGGCAAAAATGCCGGACACATCCCGGTGATTGCCATACCGATATGAAGCCACGGCAGCGACCGTGGCATTGTTTCCCATGTGTACAGGGGCGCCGAACTCCCGGGACAAGGTAGTGCCGAGAGGGAAGCCAGCCAGACCGGGTATTCTGGAATACTCGATTACTTCGCCTCTGGACAGGTCCACGACGCCAGGAGCTCCAACACCGATGCCAAGCAAGGATCCTCCGCTGGATTCCGGGCGCCCTAAAGCTTGTTGTATGAGTTTCGAGATCAACCCATACACCTCGGTCGCATCCGCACCGAGAGGAAAATCCCTGTCCTCGGAGTATAAAACAGTGGCTGAAAAGTCCTCAATGACCACCGAAGCATGACCCGCCCTGAAATCCAGGCCGATCAGACGATATGCGCCAGGCACCACGGCATACCAGGTTGGACGTCGGCCTTTGCGGTCCAGAGAGACCCCCTCGGGAGGGACAACCTGTTTGATGAGCCCCAGACGCTCCAGTTCCCCGAATATCCTGAAAACCGTAGGAGCCTTGAGCCCGGTGGCAGCCGCAATCTCGCTCTGCGACATACTGCCGGCCCGGAACATCAAGCCAAGCACCAGGCGTTCATTCTTCTCCCTGATCTCCGCAGCCCGGGCAGGGTACTGGCTTATGGTATCTGTCATGGTCCGGCCTGGATCGACAACTCCACCGACATGATAACCCGGTAGGTCTTGCCCCGGACGGCTACAAATTTTCGCGTGATGGTATAATCACCGATGCGGCACACAACTGTATGCTCCCCAGGTTCGATGGCAAGCTCATCGAAGGACTCACTGGGAACTGGAACGCCGTTCAGGCTTATGATGGATCCTGTGGGAGCCTCGAACTGGAGCCGAGGCGCATCGGGAACCAGATTCACTGATACCTTGCTGATAGCGCCTGCTTCGACTGACAAGGAAACCACCTCTTCACGGTATCCTTCTGCACTGACACGAACAACCCTTGCACCCTTCCGGAGAACTATCGGTCCAGCCACGTCTTCAACGCGTTTGTCATCGATGTACACGGAGTACGGTACTGGTTCGGCCCCTTCCGGGAAGGCGCAGGATACGGAAATGCCCCCTTCGTCAGTAAGGACCGGACGGACGGTCAGACGGAACTCCGCTGATTCCGTGGAAGGACCAAAACCCTTGCCGATCGGGGCAAGTTTGAACATGAGGGGAAAGTCTCCTGCCCTCATCAGCTTTGGAATCACCGTTACAAAGGGGCCGCTCCTGAGTTCATGCCGGTCGACCACTGGAATCTGGATGACCATTGAAACCCGGGCAGGAAGGGGTTGTGAAATGATCCGGGCACCATTGAAATCAAGGCGCTCCCCGGAAGGGTCAGGATCAACTGAAGAATATACTGTCCAGGAGATGCTGGACTCGGAGCCCTGCACAGCCTTGGGCAGTCTCAACTCGAACTCTATGCCTTGTACGAACAAAGTATCTGCAGGGAGCAGAACACCTACCGCTTCGTTGAAGCGTAACCCGATGGTTTCGCCATCAGGTCTTGTCGGATCGATGCGTACCGTACCGGTTATACGTGTACGAATGCCTTCGGCATCCAACGGTAGAACCGCAGTGAATCCGAGGAGCATTATCATGACAGTGACCGCCAGCATCGACACGTTTCTCATTGGGACAATCCATGAATGTAGTTTGATGGATCCCGGGAGGATCCACCCATCCGTATCTCGAAATGCAGGTGAGGACCAGTCGATAGACCGGTTGAGCCGACCTTTCCTATCATTGTACCTGATAGAACCTTTTGGTTCAACATCACAGAAACGGATGACAGGTGCCCATAGACCGTTCGCCATCCCCCCTCATGCTCAATGATCAGGTACAATCCAAGAACCACATCCTCTCCTGATGCCACCACCTGGCCTCCCCGGGCAGCAAAAACCAAAGTTCCGTCAGGGGCAGCAAGATCTATGCCGTTATGCATCCTGTGCACCCCATCTATGGGACTGTGCCGCATACCGTATGAGCTGGTAAGCACCCCGGCAGGCAAGGGAATCCTGAAACCGACGTTGAGGAAAAAGGAACGTTCCACCCCCTGCATTCTGGAACCCGGGTAAAAACGAAGCCTGTGCCCGCCATCTATGGCCATAAGTACAGGGCTGACATCTTCGGTATCCAGGCGGGCTGCAAGAAGCAGATCAAGATCGTTTCTGGCTTGTTCAGCGACAAAAATACCAGCCATGGATGGTATGAGTACACGCTCGCCATCGTTGAAGGACCGGGGATTGCTGATACCATTCAGGGTTGCCAGGGTCTCGTAGGGGATGGATAGCCTGGCCGCAAGGGAGAGCAGATCATCCGAGCCGCTGGCTATCCATTCGCCAAGAAACAGGTCCGGCGCCTGGGTCCCCGCATGGAGAGCCCGATACCCCTGGGCTACCGCATCCTGTATCTGTCTGAACACAATATCTGCAGGTGCAAGCCGCTTGATCCTGGGATAGGCCGATTCCTGGGAGTGGATTGAGAGCACAACTACAAGACAGAAAAATGCGGCAAAGCTCCTGAAAGCAGGTTTTGCCATCGTCACTCTGCATGCTCCGCTGGATCAGGCTGTTGTATTTCAGCCTTTGCGCGGCTCAGACCATTCCTGCCGGTCTTTCTGAAAACCTTGCGCATCCTGGCAAAAACCATAAAACCCAGGGAACCACCTGCAAGAACCATCATTGCAAGGGAATACAGATGGGTATGACTTGTTGCCAGGTACCACAACGGCCAGACAAATAGTATTGATAACACAATCAAGGACAGAAGCCCCAGAAAGCCGGACAGGCCACTGCGAAACCAGCTGATGAGACCTGAAAGCCGGGAGTCGATCTGTATCCTCACTGAACCACCGTCACGATGCATGCCAGAAGCCGCAGGTAAGCCAAGACCAAGGCAGCCTCGTCGGGGCCCATCGATTTGAACATCCTGTCCAGAATCTTGCCTGGAGGAGCGCCTTTGCGTGAGGCTTCGTACAATTCGGCTACTATGGGCCTGGACCGCCACCGATTGGCAAACATGATGCAGAGTGCCTCTGCTTCAGCACGCTCATCCGGTGACAACCCCGGATCAGAAGCATCGTCGCGGTAGAACGATGCAGGACCAAGTTCAAGGGCTTCATCCCTCCAGGATTCCACCAAGTCTACCACCCGGCTCTCTATGAACATGGATGAATCTATGGACCTGCGAAGGGATAGCAAGGATTCGATATGTTTCGGAGAAGACAAAGCCTTCCGTTCACTGGCAAAAAAAACAGCCGCAGCTGCCAAGCCACCAAGAAGAAGTTCATCTATCATGGGAACCGGGTCACGTATCACGATGGAAAAGAACAAGTATATACCCAGGAAGGTAAAAACGGTGAGGAACAATCTCGGATAGTAACCCTTATCCAGGAAATGTCGTCTTGAACCATGTTCCATGGCTCTATATAGATCAGCCCGGATGGTCGCAGTATCCTTGGGGATTTCACCCGTGCCGTAGCGCCCCGAGAGTGCAACCGGGCCTGGAGCCTCGTAAAGTTCGGAGCCAGGCTCAAAAGGATGAAACATAAGGGGTTTTTCACCACCCAGGATGAATAAATACTTTGGTTCAGACATGATTAGTAAGGTACGGTTGCAGGGCTTTAACTGTCAAGGATGAGATCATCGGCCGTTGGCATCATCGCTGTTACCTCTGAGAACGGCATCAGCAAGGGATTTAAGCTCGGGATCGTACCTGCCAGCAGGTACCAAACCATGCCGGTTCAGGGTGAATACACCGTCGACAAGCACTATCGCCGATGATCCACCCTCCTCATCAGAAATAACAGTATCCGTATCATCGGATTCTCCATCATCGCCAGGTAGATCCAGGGGCTGTAATTCGACAGGCTCCGAATCACCTACAGATTCCAGAGTGCCAAGCCCTCCCAGCCACCTGTAGTCAGGCCTTCGAAGCGGGCGGTACGGCCTGAAAATCCTGGCTTCTGCTTCAAGGTCAATGATCTCGGCTGCTTCCTCACCATCATCTACAACAATCTGAAGATCTTCCAGACGCTCGCGGTCATCATCGGACAACATGGGAACACCCTCGGAGGGTAATTCTTCGGTATACTCAGAGGATGTCGTATCGGTTTCATCGGCAAAGTAGGCTGATATCTCGTCAAGCTCCAGGAAACCTTCCTCGTCGTTGTATCCATCCAGGCCGCTTAGATCAAGGGAACTGAGGAAGATCTCGAACTCCAGATCCTCTAGTACGGCTGAAACGTCATCCTGGCTTCCGGATTCTGCCTCTCTTACCATAAAACGGGCAGAGCCTTGGCCCTCACTATCGTCATCAACTGCTACCAGATACTCCAACTCTTCGTCGCTGGTATCCAGTGGCGACGAGAGGACCAGGTTGGCAAGTGCTCTGTCCTCCACTTCATCGGTTTCGTCCGGTTCCGGTTCAAGGGAGTCCGTAACCTCTGTCACATTCAAGGATGCGAGGGAGCCTTTCACCAGTTCGGTTGCAGAAGCACCTTCGCCTTCCATCATTCCTGCGGATGGCTGTGCTGACAGGTAACCAAGGATATCCGCCAGATTCGTTTCTTCTACCAATTCCAGCCCAAGAGCCTCCGGGATGAGTGGCAGATCATCCTCATCTTCGGATGCCAGAGCCAAGGCTTCCGCAGACAAGCTACCCCAGCTACCCTGGTCCTGCCCCAGACTTTCGCGGATGGCACCGGCATCCACTACTTCCATTACAGCAGGGGAATCGACCAACACTTCAAGCTCTTCAAGCTCTTCAAATTCTTCGAGTTCTTCGGCTTCTTCGGCTTCTTCCAGTTCAGCCGCCTCTTCAGCTTCCTCGAGCTCGGTAACTTCTTCGGCCACCGCAGGTTCA